>NZ_JBIAQM010000037.1:0-89274 GCF_042888945.1 Streptomyces sp. NPDC002698 | reverse complement strand
GCGCGGCGTGCAGCCGGTCGAGCAGCCGTTCCTCTTCTCGTTCGAACTCCTCCAGACTGATGTCTCCGTCCTCAAGCTCCCTGTTCAGCAGGGCCAGTTGGGCACGGAGAACCCCTGGGTCGCGCAACTCCCGCTCCGCAGCGTCGTTGAGCTTCTCCGCCACCCAGACAACGCCGCGGACCGGCGCGATGGGGAGGGTGAGCAGTCCGGTGATCAGTCCCATCTCAGACTCCAGCGGCTCGGACGGGAGTGCCTTCGACGGAGACGAAGCTGTAGCAGGGCAGCGGACCCGTAAGCCGCAACTCCACCCGGTCGCGATACTTGTTGCCGAAACGCTCCGCCTCGCTTCGGAACGCGTCACTGTCGCCGCGATCGACGAGGAACGACACGTTGAGCACGCATCCCTGGACTTCGGGACCCGAGGCCACCGCACGGGCCCTGGACGTCAGTTCGCCCAGAATGCGCCTGCCGGCTTCGGCGGCCCTGCCCTCCAGAGCGGCCGAGACGGCCTCCCCCAGTCGCAGGCTCGCTTCGTATCCGGGCCGTCGGCGCACTTCGTCCCGCAGCCGGCGGACGTTCATGTCCTGCGTCAGAAGGCCGGCCAGCGCGTCCTTGGCCGGGAGCGCCTTGACGTTGACCTCGACCGCGTCGGAGAGGTGTTCCAGGGCAGCCATGTGATCCGACTCGCGGGCCTTCAACTGACCGCGCACCGCTTCCTCGTCGGACGCGACCACGCCGAACCGCATCGGCAGTACCGACCCTCGCTCCGACAGGCGCAACAGCAGATCCTGGTGAGCGAGCAGATCGCGCCGTCGGGCGCGGAGCCCGGGAGGCGCCTCACTGACGACAGCGGCGACCCGCCCCTGCCGGATCACCCGCAGTTCGGCGGCCGGGGCGCCCACACCCGTCGCGTCCACCGGCAGCGGCCTTCCCGCCCGGATGATCGCGTAGACGTACACACCATCGCTGGTCACGGCTCACGCCTCCACGGGTCGTCGTCGGCTGCTGCCGCCCCGAGCCGGAGCGCGCCGCTTCCTCGGCCGTTCCTGCTGCTCTTCCTCGTCCTCGTCGTGCTCGTCGGAGTCGTCGTCACGGCCGCCCCCGACCGCCTTGCGAACGGTGTCCCCCACGGTTTCCGCGGCCTTGCGAACCTTGCGTTTGCCGATGGACTTGGCGGCGCCACCGCCGATCAGCTCAGGAACGGTGGTGCTGCCCGAGTCACGCTCCAGGTCCAGCCGGTTGCACGCTTCCGCGAAGCGCAGGTACGTATCGACACTCGCCACCACGATGCGCGCGTCTATCTTGAGGATCTCGATGCCGACCAGGGACACCCGGACGAACACGTCGATCACCATGCCCCGGTCAAGGATGAGTTCGAGCACGTCGTACAACGTGCCGGCGCGCGGCGGGCACGCCACTACCTCATCGGAGTAGGTGGTCGCGGGCATGGGGGATCCTTCCGGTCGTCGGGCGAACCTGAGTCACTGGTCACTCATCGGCGGACCCCCGCCGATAACGGCGGACCCTGCGGTACCCCATGAGTTCGCCGTCCTGGTCGATCCGCACCTCGTACGAAGCGAGAAGGCTCGTCGTGTCCGGAATCCGCGGCAGTTCAAGGACGTCCACGACGACACACCAGCCGTCGTCCTCACGTCCCACCGCTGACACACCCTCCGTGGGATGGCCGATGAGACCCTCCAGGGCCCGGCAGGCAGCACGCGCGGCATGTTCCGCTCCACGCACGGGGGATGTGCGTCGAACGGTGGTCGTCGAGGACTTCCTGGGACGCGGCCGACGCTCTTCTGCCATGAGTTCAAGTCTGGCCCGTATCCGGTTCGACGCACCTTGAGTGGGCCAGTCGAGCGTCCGCGCCCGGCCCCGCGCTCGCCCGCGTCCTGCCCGGCAGGCACGACGACGTTTCGGTCATGAACGGCTTTTCGAGGCCCGGAGAGGGAGAAATACCGCATGCCCCATGCCCTCTGATTAAACACTCAAACTCGGAACGCAGCCGCAGAACTGTTGCCACTCTGCGTTCCGTAAAAAACACCTAAGATCCGGGGGAGTGGAGATCGTCGGGCGGGGCACACGATGGCTCGGAGGTTGATAACCATGGTTCCTATTCTTCTCGTTCTCCTGCTCGCCCTGATCCTCTTCGGTGCCGGTTTCGCACTCAAGGCTCTGTGGTGGATCGCCGTCATCGTGCTGATCGTATGGGTCCTCGGCTTCGTGATCCGGCCCGCGGCAAGCGGCGGCAAGCGGGGCCGCTGGTACCGCTGGTAGGCCCGCGCGACACGACCCACCGATCCGGGTGGGCCCCGATGCCAAGGCGTCGGGGTCCACCCGCGCTTCGTCGCCCGGGTGCACGGCGACGAATGCAGGTTGACTATTTCTTCGCTACGAATGTGTGGCATCCGGAATTCAGGGCACCCGACAACCTGAGGAAACGTCACCGAATATCAGATGACGCTTGCACGACTCCGCAGTTTTTTCTGCGGACCGGCGAATAAATTCGATGAGGGAGCCGTTTTATGAGTGACAGCATCTGGGGCTACCAGGCGACCACCGGCCACATCGCGGGTGCCGATCTGACCGGGTACAAGGTCGAGGCGACCGACGGCAGTATCGGGAAGGTCGACAAGCACTCGGACGACGTCAGCTCCTCGTACCTCGTCGTCGACACCGGCGTGTGGATCTTCGGGAAGCATGTTCTGCTGCCGGCCGGAACCGTGAAGACGGTCGACCAGGCCGAGCGGAAGATCTATGTCGCCCTCACCAAGGACCAGATCAAGGACTCTCCCGAGTTCGACAAGGACAAGCACGTCGGCGACGCCGGCTACCACGAGCAGGTCGGCGGCTACTACGAGAACCACCGCGCCTGACCTCACAGCGCCGTACGAGAAGTGGGGCCGCCCGGAGACGCTCCGGTCGGCCCCACTTCCCATGCGTCCCGCGGCACCCGAAACCCGCGCGCGCCGCAAGGTGCCGATCGCGTGTCCGGGCGCCCGTTCACGCCCTGTCTATCGGTCCCGCGGCGCGTCGAACAGAGCACTGACGGACTCACCGTTGTGAATGCGCCGCACCGCCTCGGCGAGCGCCGGGGCGATGGACAGGACGGTCAACTTCTCCGTGTACTCCTCGCCCGGTATCGGCACCGTGTTCGTGCAGACGATCTCCAGCACGTCGGGCTGCTCGCTGAGCCGCTTGAGCGCCCCCGCCGCGAACAGCCCGTGGGTGCAGGCGACGCGGATCGATCGCGGACCCAACTCGCGCAGCCTGTCCAGGAGTTCGAGGACGGTGCTGCCCTTGGCTATCTCGTCGTCCAGCACGATGACATCGCGCTCGGCGATCTCACCGATGACGGAGCTGATGCTCACCCGGTCGTCGGCGAACCGCTGCTTGGCACCGGCGGCCACCTGGGCGCCGATCAGCCGCGCGAACGCGGCGGCCTCCTTCGCGTTGCCGAGATCGGGCGAGACCACCGTCGTACGCGACAGGTCGTTGGCCCGGAAGTGCGCCGCCAGCTCACGCAGGGCGTGCAGATGGTCGACCGGCACCGAGAAGAAACCGTGCACCTGCGGGGAGTGCAGGGTCATGGCGAGGACACGGCTCGCGCCGGCCGCCACCAGCAGATCCGCCACGAGCCGGCCGCCCAGGGAGATCCGGGGCATGTCCTTCTTGTCCGAACGCGCATACGAATAGTGGGGCATGACCACGGTGATCCGCCCGGCGGAGGCACCGCGCGCGGCGTCGCACATCATCAGCAGTTCGACCAGGTGTTCCTGCACCGGCGTGACGAGGGGCTGCACCAGGAAGACGTCACGCTCGCGGCAGTTGGCCTGGAGCTGGACCTCCAGGCAGTCGTTGGCGAACCGGCTGACGCGGGTCGGGCTCAGGGGCACACCGAGGTGTGCGCAGAGCTCGTCAGCGAGCTCTGGATGGGCACTACCGCTGAACACGGCGATGTCACGCACGACCGCTCCTCGCATGATCGAACCGGGTTGCGTCGCCGGGCGCAAGATCGGCCCGGAGTGCGTACCTCATGCTACTGGGCGTCTTTCGGGCCTACGACCGGGGATTTCCGGTTGCGGGCGGGGCCGCGGGGTGCCCGGCCGGTTGCGAGCCGGACCACAGGGCGCCGGACCGGTTGCGAGCCGGACCACAGGGCGCCGGACCGGTCACGGGCGTACCGGCGACGGGCACCGCGGGCTCACGGCAGCGGAATCCGTACGCCAACCCGGCGGCCTGCCAAGGGGCTTGGGGGGTACCCGGACGGTTGAAAGGAGGACCGTCGACATGACGACGTCCATCAAACGCATGCCCGGCTGGGCGAAGGTGGTCTCCGCCTTCGTGCTGGTGCTCGTGGTGCTCTTCGCCGGGCTGCGGCTGGCCGTTCTGCCGGGACTGCGCGATGTGTTCGGCACGGAGACCCACGACAATTCGGGCCCCACGCTGCTCAAGTCCATCCAGGACATGAGCCGTTACGACGCGGCTTCGGGCAACTTCCAGGTGGTCGTGGACCTGGAGAAGGACGCGAAGTACCTGCCCGACGCGATCCGAGGCACCCGCACGCTCTACGTGGGAGCCGGCACCGTCGACGCCTACGTCGATCTCGGGCGCCTCGACCAGAAGGACGTGACGGTCAACGACGACCGCACGTCGGCCACGCTCCGTCTGCCGCACGCGGCACTGGGCAAACCCGCCCTCGACCCCGACCACTCCTACGCCGTCTCGAAACAGCGCGGTCTTTTCGACCGGCTCGGTGACGTCTTCTCGGACAACCCGAACGACGAGCGGGCCGTCCAGCGGCTCGCTGCCCAGCACATCGGCAAGGCCGCGAAGGACAGCCGCCTCACCGCACGGGCCGAGGAGAACACCACCAGCATGCTGGAGGGCCTGCTGCGGTCTCTCGGCTTCACGGACGTGACGGTCACCTACGGGGCCTGAGTCCGGACGGTGCCGTCGGCGCCGGGGCGAGCACACAGCCGCACCCGGCGCCCCGGCGTCCGTCACGCGTGAGGTCCCCGGGCTGCCCCGTGGCGGCGACCGGACACCGTCCTGCTCGCTTGTCGCAAAGTCTCCCCGCATCGAGATCCCGGGCGAGATCCCGGGCATTGTCGGCCCCGCCGGGGGTAAGCGGGCTGCACCAGAGGGCAGTTGAAAAGGGGAGGGTCTCATGGTCCGCACCGCGTTGCGCGCTCGTGCCGCCAAGGCCGTGGCCGGCCGGCGGAAACCGGCGCCGAAGTCGGGATCGGACCGGGGAAAGCCGGCGTCGAAGGCCGGAGGGGGCAGGCCGGCGTCCAAGGCCGAGCGCGGCGGCAAGGCCTCCGAGGCCGAGCGGGGGAAGCCGGAGAGGTCGCGGTGGCTCCTCGGCCGAAAGAGGCCGACGCCCGCGCCCGCGCCGGAGCCCCGGGCTCTGGCGCTGCCCTTCCGGCTGCTGGCCATGCTGATCGCGTTCGCGGCCATGGTGGCGTTCGCCGTCGCGCTGGCCAGGCTGACCCTGGAGCCCTCACCGGCGTCCACGGCGCTGATCCACGACAACCTTCACCCCGGGCGCTCCCTGCGGGCCTATCTCGACCAGCCGGAGCTGCGCGACGCCGTCAAGCAGATCGGCGGGAACCTCTTGCTCGGGGTGCCCTTCGGAGTGCTGCTGCCGGTGGTGTTCCCGAAGACCCGCGGAATCCTGCGCGTCCTCGCGCTCACCGCGGCGGTCATGCTCCTGGTCGAGCTCGTTCAGGGAGCCCTCATCACCGGACGCTCCTTCGACATCGACGACGTCATCCTCAACACGACCGGGGCGCTGGTGGGTTACCTCCTCCTGGGCCGACGGCTCGGCCGGGCGGTGCACCCCAGGAAACGCCTTCGCGCCTGAGGCATCACCTCGACCACTGGTACGGACCAGAGTATTGACACCCCGTTACCTCACTCCTTAAATCAAGAGGCGAAGCATGGACCCCCCACCTCAGTCGGCGCACCCTCCCCCCGGGTGACCGTACGGAAATGAGAGCCATGAACTCCCCACGTCTGCTCCGCAGATGTCTCCTCGCCGCGCTGTCCGCCGCACTCGTCGCCTCCGCCTCGGCCGTCGTCACCCCCGCGCACGCGGGCCCGGCGGCGGCCACCGCGACGGTCACGTTCCAGGACACGTTCGACGGTGCGGCCGGTTCGGCCGTCGACTCCTCCAAGTGGCAGCTGGAGACCGGCGACAACGTCAACAACCACGAGCGGCAGTACTACACCTCGGGCAACAAGAACGCCGCACTGGACGGCCAGGGCCATCTGGTGATCACCGCCCGCAAGGAGAATCCGGCCAACTACCAGTGCTGGTACGGCACATGCCAGTACACGTCGGCCCGGATGAACACCTCCGGGAAGTTCACCACGGCCTACGGTCATGTCGAGGCCCGGATGAAGGTCCCGCGCGGGCAGGGCATGTGGCCGGCGTTCTGGATGCTCGGCAGCGACATCGGACAGGTCGGCTGGCCGAACTCCGGCGAGATCGACGTCATGGAGAACGTCGGCTTCGAGCCGTCCACCGTGCACGGCACGATCCACGGCCCCGGGTACTCCGGATCCGCGGGCATCGGCGCCGGCTACTCCCTCCCGAACGGCCAGGCCTTCGCGGACGCCTTCCACACCTTCGCGGTCGACTGGGCGCCGAACTCGATCACCTGGTCGGTGGACGGGACCGTATACCAGCGGCGCACACCGGCCGATCTGGGCGGCAACACCTGGGTGTTCAACAAGCCGTTCTTCCTGATCCTGAACCTCGCGGTCGGCGGATACTGGCCCGGGGACCCCGACGGCTCCACCTCCTTCCCGCAGCAACTCGTCGTCGACGAGGTGAAGGTGACCACGAGCGACGGCTCCGGCGGCACCAGCGGTCCGGTCAAGGGCCTCGCGGGCAAGTGCGTGGACGTGGCCGCCGCCAACTCGGCCAACGGAACACCCGTACAGCTCTACGACTGCAACGGGACGGGCGCCCAGCAGTGGACGGTGTCCCCGGACGGCACGATCCGCGCGCTCGGCAAGTGCCTGGACGTCACCGGCAACGGTACGGCGGACGGCTCGACGGTCCAGCTCTGGGACTGCAACGGCGGACCCAACCAGAAGTGGACGGTCACCGCGGCCCACGACATCGTGAACCCGCAGGCGAACAAGTGCCTGGATGTCACGGGCAACAACTCGGCCAACGGAACCCGCCTGCAGATCTGGACCTGCACGGGCGGCGCCAACCAGAAGTGGACGGTGGGCTGACACCGCTCGACCTGTTTACAGGTTCGCAATTCCGGTGTCCCTTTCTCCACCGCTTCGGCCTTCGCCCGGCCCAAGGGACACCTGTAGCCATCAGAAGCCTTGGCGTGTTGGCCCGCCGACGAAGCAGATCGACTGCGGGTGTCGGCGGGCCGCTCACTCCAGCGCGGGGATCCCGAAACGACAGTTCCTCGATCGAACCGAAGTCGGGGCCGACCTCTCGGCCCGCCGCCGGGGCGGGGCCCGTTTCTCGACCTCGGTCGGACACCCTTGGCGTGATCAGTGACTACGCGGGGCGTACATGATCACGGCCATTCCGGCGAGGCAGACCAGCGCACCGATGACGTCGTAGCGGTCGGGACGGTAGCCGTCGGCGACCACGCCCCAGGCGATCGATCCGGCGACGAAGATCCCGCCGTACGCGGCGAGGATGCGGCCGAAGTTGTCGTCGGACTGGAACGTCGCCACCACCCCGTAGAGGCCGAGGGCGATGACACCCGCGCCGATCCAGGCCCAGCCTTTGTGCTCGCGGATGCCCTGCCACACCAGCCAGGCGCCACCGATCTCGAAGAGGGCGGCGACGACGAACAGGGCGATGGAGCGAGCGACGGTCATACCGGCGGACCCTACCGGCGTCCCGCAGCCGTGATCTTCAGCGGGCCATCGGGCACCTTGCGGCCGCATGTACCCTCACCTGCATTCTTCGGCGAGCATGAGCAGGCTCGGCGGCGCAGGCCGAGCCACCACGTTCCGGCTAAGAGCACGACCAGAACGACGGCGGTGGCAGGCAACCGGCCCACCACCGCTCCGGCGCCCGCACCGACGACGCCCGCTGCGTAAACGCCGGAGATCACCGCCGCCCAGGGGTCGTGTCCGCACCCCGCGCCGCGCATCGGTCCGCCTTCCGCCGCGGCGCGTGGCTGCAAGCGGCGTCAGAGTCGCGTCATGAACCGGACCCGCGATGTCAGGCGTACGCCAACAGAGCTGTCCGCCGGCCTCGTCCGGCACTTCGATGGGACCCGAATGTCTGTCAGGACTTACGCCAAGGGGTGAAACGACGATGGGTGACGGCGGGCGACGGCGCGCGGTGGTCGGGGTGAGCGGCTCGCTCGGGAGTCTGGCGGCTCTGCACCGGGCGGTGAGCGAGGCCCGTCGAACCGGTGGCGAGTTGCTGGCCGTGCTGGCCTGGGAACCGCCGGGTGGTGAAGTCGCTCACGGGCGATCCGTGTTTCCGTCGTCCGCGGCCGACATGCGGCGGGACGCGGGCGAGCGACTGCTCGCCGCTCTCGACACGGCCTTTGGCGAAGCGGGACCCGGGATTCCGTTCCAGGGCCTGACCGTACGGGGTACGGCGGGGCGCGCACTGGTCGAGGCCGCCGACCGGGCGGACGACCTCTTGGTGATCGGCGCGGGATCCCGCGGCGCGATGCGCGCCCTGTTCCCGTCGGTCGCCCGGTACTGCGTCGCCCACGCCACCTGCCCTGTGCTGGCGGTTCCGCCCTCTCCCCTGCAGGACGAACTCGTCTCCATGCACCGCCGAATCAGCCTCCGACGGTCGATCGATGCCCGGGAGTTGACGGACGGCAGAGCCTGACCAGGTGTCCCCGCAGCCGTCAGCAGCGCGTTATAGGTACCGGGCTTCGCGTCAAGCATCCGTCAGCGAGGGAGCCCGGCCCTGGTGAGGCGGGCATAGCTTCGTCGCAGCGCCCGGTCGATCCGACCGGGCGGCGCACATCGCCTTCGAGGAGCAGCACCATGCCTCCAATCGAGTATTCCGAGGACCCCGAGCCTTCTGAACGGTTCCCGGCCGGACTTCTCTTCGTCCCTGTCCGGTCGGGGCCGGCGGGCCGCACGGCCCGGTTCTTCCGCACCCCCCTCGGCGGTCGTACGGCCGTCGGCTTCACCTCGGCGGCGAAGCTCACCGCCACGCTGGGCAGCGAGCAGGCCTGCATCAGGCTCTCCGAACCCGCGCTGCGCGCGCTCGCCGCGCCCCTGGGCGTCACGGTCCTCACCGTCGACCCGCAGTTCTCCGCCCCCGCGGCCGGCCGAACCACGGCCACGGTCCGTGAGCGGGAGAACTCCTGGCGCCGCCGGCATCCCGAGCGCGCCGGCGCCCTGCGGGTGACCGACGCCGCCGTCGCCGCGTGCCGCCTGAACCCGCTGATCGGCTGAGGAGACACCATGTCCATCCAGGACGCCCCCATGCGGGACCTGCCCGTCCGGGACCTGCCTCGCCCTCTGGGCGACGTCGCCGGTGCCGACACCCGGGACGCCGACGGCCTGTCCGTCTGGCCCCGGTCCGCCCTGCCCGAACACCACGGCGACGTCTCCGTCGGCGGTGTCTCCCTCGCCGAGGCAGCCGACCGATTCGGCACCCCCGTGTACGTCCTCGACGAGCAGGAGGTCCGTGAGTGCTGCCGCACGTACCGGACGGCGTTCCCCGAGGCCGACGTCGTCTACGCCGCCAAAGCGTTCCTGTCCCGGGCGATGGCCCACTGGGTTCAGGAGGAGGGCCTGGGCCTCGACGTCTGCTCCGCCGGGGAACTCGCGCTCGCCGTCACCACCGGCTTCCCGCCGGAGAGGATCGTGCTGCACGGCAACGCCAAGAGCCCCGAGGACCTCCATGCGGCCTTCCAGCTCGGTGTCGGACGCATCGTCGTGGACAGCACCTCGGAGATCGCCCGGCTGGCGGCGATCACACCCGCCGGCAGCCGCCAGAAGGTCTTGGTGCGCGTGGTCCCCGGCATCGCCGCCGGCGGGCATGCCAAGGTGCGCACCGGCACCGACGACCAGAAGTTCGGGCTGTCGATCACGGACGGGTCCGCGCAGCACGCCGTCACCCGGATACTCGACCAGCCGCACCTGGAACTCGTCGGCCTGCACTGCCACATCGGCTCGCGGATCGCCTCCGTGAAGCCGTACGTCGCCGCCGTGCGCCGCATGGTCGGGCTGATGGCCAGGATCCGCGACCAGCACGGAGTGGCCCTTTCTCAGCTGGACATCGGCGGCGGTCACGCCATCGCCTACCGACCTGGCGAGGAGAGCCTGAGCGTCGGTGTCCTGGCCGGGCGGGTCCGCGCCGAGCTGGAGGACGGCTGCGCTCGCGCCGGGCTGCCCGTGCCCCGGCTCACCCTCGAACCCGGGCGGGCGATCGTCGGCCCCGCCGGGGTCGCCGTCTACCGGGTGCTGGCCGTCAAGCGCACCGGGGAGCGCACCTTCGTCGCCGTCGACGGCGGCATGAGCGACAACCCGAGGCCCGCCCTGTACGGCGTGCGCTACGCGCCCCGGCTGATCGGCCGCGCGACCAGCGCCCCGCCCCGCCTCGTCACGGTCGTGGGCCGACACTGCGAGGCGGGTGACGTCCTCGCGGACGAGGTGGCGCTCCCCGGCGACGTACACCCCGGGGATCTCCTGGCCGTCCCGGCGGCCGGCGCCTACCACCTCTCCATGGCGTCCGGTTACAACCTCGTCGGCCGGCCCCCGGTGGTCGCGGTCCGCGACGGCATCGCCCGCGTCCTGGTACGCCGCGAGTCGCTCGACGACATGAGCCGTCGCGACGTCGGGCTCTAGTGCCGCGGCGGGCAACGTTTGCCCTTCAAGGAGCGGCGTCATGGGGGTCCCCCCTGCTCGAGCGAAGCCGAGAGCTTGGGGGAGCGTGCTCTCGGTGTGCCGGCCGGAAGTCCTCGTACTGGACGTACTTGGGCTTTCGGCCGGTGCGGCGAGAGGGCGTGCCGGGTCGGCGCTGTCCGAGGCCGGTGTGGCCGGCCCACCGCGGCGCGGCGCGGCAAGGACGCGGCACGGCTGCACGCTCCTTCGAGTCATCCGTCCAGGCGCGCGCGGATCAGCGTGTCGAGTCGCCGCCAGGCAGGGGATGAGGCGTTGACCGTGGCCTGGATGAGGGCGGGGATCTCGGATGCCGAATCCACACCGGGAGGTTCGTCCGCTCCGTAGCGTTCCTGACTCGCCTCGGTGATCCGACGGGCGAGGTCGTCGATGCGGGGATCGTCGGCGTCGAGGTCGTGTGCCTGGTCGTAGTCGAGGAAGAGCTGCCGTAGTACCGGGTCGGCCAGGCTTTCGGCCTGGTCGTGGAACAGGGCGATCGCGCGGTCCGGGTGGGTGGCGAACACGAGGATCCACAGGTCCCGTTGCAGGTCCACCCACCGAGGCGTGAATCCCCAGCGGGCCAGGTCCTCCAGATGGGCGCCGACCTCGGTGGGCAGCGGTGCGAGCCGCCCGGCGGCGAGCCGGCGCAGGCGCCCCTGCGTCGCCACCAGGCCACGGATGCGGTCGGTGAGCTCGTCGTCGATCTCCCGCAGCGCCTGCCGGAACTCCTCGTCGTCCGCTGATCCCAGGTCCCGGATACGGGCCAGGGGGACACCGGCTTCGGCGAGTGTCCGGATCTTGATCAGGTCGATGGCGTCCTTCGCGCCGTACCTTCGGTAGCCGGACGCGTCGCGGTCGGGCTCGGGGAGCAGCCCCTTGTCGTGATAGACGCGGATGGTCTTGACCGACACACCGACGTACCTGGCCAGCTGCCCGATGGTGATCACCTGGCCATCGTCCCACTTGACCCTTCCCCTGGGGCAGGGTTGCAGCATGGCGTCATGACGAACACGAACATCGATCGGGAGACCCTGCGCGAGCTGGCCGACGAGGGCAACGAGACCGCTTCGGACCGGCTGGCCGACCTTGCCGACGCCGCCGACGACCTCGGGGAGCTGAGCGAACTGCTGGACGAGGGATCCATGCGCGCCGGGTTCCTGCTCACCCGACGCGCGGCCGCGTCCGGCGATCTGCGCGAGCTGCAACGGATCTCCGACGCCGGGTACGACGAGGCCGGGAACGAGCTGGACCGGCTGCTGAAGGCACCGGCTGACGAGGACCGGGACTGAGGATCCGACGCGGCCGCGATCGCCTGCGCGGTGCGGAAGGGGCACGCGGAGCCGGGCCGGGTTCCTCGGGTCTCGTGCCGACGACGGGACATCGACTCCTCCAGGAGGTGGCGGCCGCCGGCAGGTCCGGGCGAACCGGCTGGAGTCCGGTCGCGACGGGGAGTCCGAGAACCATGGTGAGCCCGCCGCCGGGGGTGTCCTCGGCGTCGAGGGTGCCGCCCATCGCCTCGGCGAAGCCCCGCGCCACCGCGAGGCCCAGGCCGGCCCCGGCACCACGCGGAGCGTCGCCGTATCGCTGGAACGGCTCGAAGACCCGGTCCTCGGCCTCGTCGGGGACGCCCGGGCCGCGGTCCACCACCCGCACTTCGACCCGGTCGGCGATGGCGAAGTCTGCCGCGTGCCGTCTTCTCGTCTCTTCGTCTCTTCGTCTCTTCGTCTCTGAGGGTGGGGCTCGGGGGCCGGGTCGGTCGGGAAACGATTCAGTTCTCGAAGCGGTAGCCCATGCCGTGCTCGGTGATCAGGTAGCGGGGGTGGGCGGGGTCGGCCTCGAGTTTGCGGCGGAGCTGCGCCATGTAGACCCGCAGGTAGTTGGTCTTGTGGCTCTGCGAGTCCCCCCACACCACCTGCAGCAGGTGCCTCTGTGTGACGAGCCGCCCGGGGTTGGTGACCAGGATCTCGAGCAGATGCCATTCGGTCGGGGTGAGGCGCACGTCGTGTCCGCCTCGTGTCGCCTTCTTGGCGAGCAGGTCGATCGTGAACCCGTCCGTCGTGACGAGCGTCGTATCGGGGGCGAGCGGAACATGCTCGGTACGGCGGACGGCGGCGCGCAGCCGGGCCAGCAGTTCGTCCATGCTGAACGGCTTGGTGATGTAGTCGTCGGCGCCGGCGTCGAGTGCCGCCACCTTCTCGTCGGAGGACCGGCGCGCGGACAGCACCAGGATCGGCACGCGGCTCCAGCCGCGCAGGGCCTTGATCACGTCCGTGCCGTCCATGTCCGGCAGCCCCAGATCGAGCAGGACCACGTCGGGCTGCCGGACGGCGGCCAGGCGGAGCGCGGTGGTGCCGTCGGGCGCCGGGTCGACGCCGTAGCGGCGTGCCTGCAGGTTGATGACGAGGGCCCGTACGAGCTGTGGGTCGTCCTCCACCACGAGCACTCGGGTCATCGGAGTACGCCTTTCCTGATGGTGCGGAGGGCCGGGACTTCACCGGCTGCACGACTGCGGGAGCCGGCGGACCGGGGGTGCCCCTCCCCGGTCCGCCGACTCCCGCGGAACATGGGTAAGGCCATCAGCTCTTCGCCACGAGTTCCTTGAGCGCGATGTTGAGTTCGAGGACGTCGACTCGGGGTTCGCCGATGAAGCCGAGGCTCCGGCCCTGGGTGTGCTCGTCGACCAGCTTCTGCACCTGGGCCACGGGCAGGCCGTTCTTCTCGGCGACGCGGTGCACCTGGATGTCCGCGTAGTCCGGGGAGATGGCCGGGTCGAGGCCGGAGCCGGAGGAGGTGACCGCGTCCGCGGGCACGTCCGAGGGCTTCACCGTGTAGCCGTTCACCGAGTTGTCCTCGATGACCGCGGCCTTGGCGTCCTCGACCCACTTGATCAGGTCGGCGTTGTCACCGGAACGGTTGGTGGCGCCGGACAGGATCAGCTTGTACTGCGTGTTGACGGAGTTCGTCCCCAGACCGTTGGCGGGGCGGCCCTGGAACCACTTGAGGTCGGGTTCCGGGGTCTCCTGGCCCTTCTTCAGCGGCAGGTTGTACGACTGCCCGATGAGGGAGGAGCCGACGACCTTGCCGTCCGCCTTGATCTCCGAGCCGTTCGCCTTGCCGTTGAACAGGCCCTGGGCGACCCCGGTGACGGCGAGTGGGTAGAGCACGCCCGTCACCACGGTGAGCACGAGGAGCGCGCGCAGGGCTGCCCAGAGCAACCGGGCGGTGTTCGTAACCGAGTTGTTCATAGTGGATCAGCACGCTTTCGAGGAGTTACAGCCCGGGGACGATGGAGATGAGCAGGTCGATGATCTTGATGCCGACGAACGGGGCGACCAGGCCGCCGAGTCCGTAGATCCCGAGGTTGCGGCGCAGCAGCTTGTCGGCGCTGACGGGCCGGTACCGGACGCCCTTGAGGGACAGCGGGACCAGCGCGATGATGACGAGCGCGTTGAAGACGACGGCCGAGAGGATCGCGGAGTCGGGCGAGGACAGGTGCATGATGTTGAGCTTGTCCAGGCCCGGGTAGACCGCGGCGAACAGCGCCGGGATGATCGCGAAGTACTTCGCGACGTCGTTGGCGATGGAGAACGTCGTGAGCGCGCCCCGGGTGATCAGCAGTTGCTTGCCGATCTCGACGATCTCGATGAGCTTGGTGGGGTTGGAGTCCAGGTCCACCATGTTCCCGGCCTCCTTGGCGGCCGAGGTCCCGGTGTTCATCGCCACGCCGACGTCGGCCTGGGCGAGCGCGGGGGCGTCGTTGGTGCCGTCGCCGGTCATCGCGACGAGCTTGCCGCCGGCCTGTTCCCGCTTGATGAGCGCCATCTTGTCCTCGGGAGTGGCCTCCGCGAGGAAGTCGTCGACGCCCGCCTCCTCGGCGATCGCCTTGGCCGTCAGCGGGTTGTCGCCCGTGATCATGACGGTCTTGATGCCCATGCGGCGCAGTTCCCCGAACCGCTCGCGCATGCCGTCCTTGACGACGTCCTTGAGGTGGATGACACCGAGGACCCGGGCACCCCGCTCGTCCTCGGCCGCGACCAGCAGCGGCGTGCCGCCGGCGCCCGCGATCCGGTCGGTCAGCTCCGTGGCGTCCTCGGCCACCTCGCCGCCGCGCTCGGCGACCCAGGCGATGACCGAACCGGCCGCGCCCTTGCGGATCTTGCGTCCGTCGACGTCCACACCGGACATCCGGGTCTGGGCGGTGAAGGCGATCCACTCGGCGCCGGTGAGCTCGCCCTGGTGGCGCTCGCGCAGGCCGTACCTCTCCTTCGCCAGGACGACGATCGAACGGCCCTCGGGGGTCTCGTCCGCGAGGGAGGAGAGCTGGGCGGCGTCCGCGACCTCGGCCTCGGTCGTCCCCGTCACCGGCAGGAACTCGGACGCCTGCCGGTTGCCGAGCGTGATGGTGCCGGTCTTGTCCAGCAGCAGCGTCGACACGTCACCCGCGGCCTCGACCGCGCGCCCGGACATGGCGAGCACGTTGCGCTGCACGAGCCGGTCCATGCCGGCGATGCCGATCGCGGAGAGCAGGGCGCCGATCGTGGTCGGGATCAGACAGACCAGCAGCGCCACCAGCACGACCGTCGAAAGGTGCGTGCCCGCGTAGTCGGCGAACGGCGGCAGGGTGGCCACCGCGAGCAGGAAGACGATCGTCAGCGAGGCCAGCAGGATGTTCAGCGCGATCTCGTTGGGCGTCTTCTGCCGGGCCGCGCCCTCGACCAGGGCGATCATCCGGTCGATGAAGGTCTCGCCGGGCTTCGTCGTGATCCTGACGACGATCCGGTCGGAGAGGACCTTCGTGCCGCCGGTGACGGCCGAACGGTCGCCGCCGGACTCCCGGATGACCGGGGCCGACTCGCCGGTGATCGCCGACTCGTCGACGGACGCGACGCCTTCGACGACGTCACCGTCGCCGGGGATGATGTCACCGGCCTCGCAGACCACCAGGTCACCGATCCTCAGATCCGTGCCGGGCACCTGTTCCTCGCGGTCCCCCACGAGCCGCCGGGCGACGGTGTCGGTCTTGGCCTTGCGCAGGGTGTCCGCCTGCGCCTTGCCACGGCCCTCGGCCACCGCCTCCGCCAGGTTGGCGAAGACGACGGTGAGCCACAGCCAGGCGCTGATCGCCCAGCCGAACCAGTCGCCCGGGTCCTTGAAGGAGAAGGCGGTGGTCAGGACCGAGCCGATCCACACCACGAACATCACGGGCGACTTGACCATGATCCGCGGGTCGAGCTTGCGGAAGGCGTCCGGCAGCGACTTCAGCAGCTGCTTCGGGTCGAAGAGACCCGCGCCGACCCTTCCTTCGTCCTTGTGGCCCGTCGGCACATCGCTGTGCGGCGCCCGAGTGGGAGTAGTCGTGGACACGGCGTCCTCTTGGTTGTCTGTGCGAGTGGTCATGACGCCAGCCCCTCGGCGAGCGGACCCAGCGCCAGCGCCGGGAAGTAGGTCAGACCGGTGATGATCAGGATCGCGCCCACCAGCAGACCCGTGAACAGCGGCTTCTCGGTCCGCAGGGTGCCCGCCGTGGCCGGTACCGGCCTCTGCTCGGCGAGCGAGCCCGCCAGCGCGAGGACGAACACCATCGGCAGGAACCGGCCGAGCAGCATCGCGAGACCGATGGTGGTGTTGAACCACTGCGTGTCGGCGTTCAGACCGGCGAAGGCCGAGCCGTTGTTGTTGGCGCCCGAGGTGTAGGCGTAGAGGATCTCGGAGAATCCGTGCGCGCCGCTGTTGGTCATCGAGTTGCCCGGGGTGGGCAGGGCCATCGCGGCGGCGGTGAAGACGAGCACCAGGGCAGGGGTGATGAGGATGTAGCAGGCCGCGAGCTTCATCTCGCGGGTGCCGATCTTCTTGCCGAGGTACTCGGGGGTGCGGCCGACCATCAGGCCGGCGATGAACACCGCGATGATCGCCATGATCAGCATGCCGTAGAGGCCGGATCCGGTGCCGCCGGGCGCGATCTCGCCGAGCTGCATGCCCAGCATGGTGATGCCGCCGCCGAGTCCGGTGAACGAGGAGTGGAAGGAGTTCACCGCGCCCGTGGAGGTCAGCGTCGTCGCCACCGCGAAGATCGACGAGCCGCCGACGCCGAAGCGGGTCTCCTTGCCCTCCATCGCGCCGCCCGCGATCTGGAACGCCGGACCGTGGTGGTGGAACTCGGTCCACATCATCAGCGCCGTGAACCCGACCCAGATGGCCGCCATCGCGGCGAGGATCGCGTACCCCTGCTTCAGACTCCCGACCATCTGACCGAAGGTGCGGGTCAGCGCGAACGGGATCAGCAGGATCAGGAGGATCTCGAAGAGGTTCGAGAACGGGGTCGGGTTCTCGAAGGGGTGGGCGGAGTTGGCGTTGAAGTAGCCGCCGCCGTTGGTGCCCAGCTCCTTGATGGCTTCCTGCGAGGCGACCGCGCCGCCGTTCCACTGCTGCGATCCGCCCATGAACTGGCCCACGGAGTGGATGCCGGAGAAGTTCTGGATCGCGCCGCAGGCGACCAGGACGATCGCGCCGATCACCGAGATGGGAATCAGGATGCGGACGGTGCCGCGCACCAGGTCCGCCCAGAAGTTGCCCAGCTCACCGGTGCGCGAGCGGGCGAAGCCGCGGACGAGTGCCACCGCCACCGCGATGCCGACCGCCGCGGAGACGAAGTTCTGCACGGCCAGACCGGCGGTCTGCACGACATGGCCCATGGCCTGCTCGCCGTAGTACGACTGCCAGTTGGTGTTCGCCACGAACGACGCGGCGGTGTTGAACGCCTGGTCCGGGTCGATCGCCGTGAAGCCGAGCGAGCCGGGCAGATGCCCCTGCACCCGCTGCAGGAGATAGAGGAACAGGACGCTGACGGCGGAGAAGGCCAGGACACCGCGCAGGTAGGCGGTCCAGCGCATCTCCGTGTTCGGGTTGGCGCCGATGCCCTTGTAGATCCACTTCTCGACGCGCAGGTGCTTGTCGGAGGAGTAGACCCGGGCCATGTAGTCCCCGAGGGGACGGTAGGCGAGTGCCAGTGCCGCTATGAGGGCGAGCATCTGGAGCGCGCCGGCGAGGACGGGGCTCATATCGGTGCTCAGAACCTCTCCGGGAAGACAAGCGCAAGGACGAGATAGCCCAGCAGGGCGACGGCCACGATCAGGCCGACGACGTTCTCGGCGGTCACAGCTTCGTCACCCCCTTGGCGACGAGGGCCACCAGCGCGAACACCGCGATCGTGGTGACGACGAAGGCCAGGTCGGCCATCGTGAGCTCCTAGAAGAGGTCCGGATTGAACTGACGGTTAGAGGTAAGCGCCTCTCCGGACGGATTCGGCCACCGTTGACGGCCCCCTTACGGCGACCGGAGCGCCTTTGACGGAACCCTGACGGCAGAGTGATCCGTCCGCGGGAACCAATCCCCCCACCCGCATGACCAGCAGCGGCAGCGAGATCACCACCAGCCAGGTGCCGCGCGCGGACACTCGTCAGAGTCGCGTCAAGGTGCGAGCGTCCCGCCCGGAAGGTCTTTACCGTCGGCCCTATGGAACGCCGCCACGACACGCGACACGACGCCGTCCACACGCAACCGGATCCTCCCGTGGACGTGCTGCACGATCGCCGCTGGGCCAAGGATCTGCGCGGTGCCGTTCAGTGCTCGGCCGGAATCCTCGTGCTCCTCCTGCTGATCGACTGGGGCGCCGGCAGCCTCACCGCCACGCGCGGAGCGCTGTGGGCCGGCCTCGGCGTCCTCCTGTTCCTGATCCTTTTCCCTCCCAGGGTCACCGCGGGTGAGGGCTGGCTGACCTCACGCGGACCGCTGCGGAAGCGGAGCGTCCGCACCGACCTCCTGGTGTCGGTACGGACGCTGGACGGAGTCTCCCAACGGCTCGTCCTGCGTGACGTGCTCGGCGGCCGGGTCGAGATCAGCCCCCAGGTCCTGCTGGACAACCCCGACCTGTGGCACCGTCTCGAGGAGGACGCGCACAGGTCCGCGACCAGGGGATCGCTGACCTGTGGGCAGACCGCTCTGCGCCGGATCTCCGAGCGGATCGACCGGGAGAACGCCCGGACCGTGTTCAAGGTCTCGGGCCTGGACTGAGCCTCCGGAAGCGACCGGCACGCCGGGTCGGGTTCGGCGGCGAGCCGGTGTCAGCCGTTCCTCACAGGCCCGGCCGTATCGAGGGCGGCACCCGTCTGGTCGACCACGGTGTCGGCGGACTTGGCGGACTGTGCGAGGACCGCGGTCCGATGGACGCGGGCGAGGTGACCCGCGTCCGTCACCGTGATCACTTCAAGGCGGCGGCCGAAGCCACCGCTCGCGGGCGCGTCGAGCAGTACGCCGGCAGGGTTGCCAGGAGCGGCGGGGCCGGTGGCGGAAGCGCCGACCGGCCCCGTCGCTCCCGCGTGTCAGGGCCGATGCGTGGTTATACCGTGGCGGGACAGGTCCAACCGTCCGGCCGAGGAGACCGAATGACCGACAGTCCGGCACACATCGTCGAGGCGGCGTTTCGGTACTACAGGTCGCAGGACCGCGACGCGGCCCTCCCTCTCTACGCCGACGGTTTCTCGTTCACCAGTCCGCAGGACGACCACATCGACAAGGCGGCCTTCTTCGAGAGGTGCTTCCCGACTGCCGACCGGTTCAAGGAGCAGCGGTTGCTTCACGTCACCCCCGCGAACGAGGAGCTCGTCTTCGCGTACTACGAGTACGAGCTCGGTACGGGCGGCAGGCACCGGAACGTCGAGGCGATCACCGTTCGGGACGGACTCATCCAGGAGGTGGAGGTCTTCTTCGGAGGCAAGGCATGAGCAGGCCCGGGCCCGAGGAAGGCGTCCGGCGGTCCTGGAGACCACGCGCGTGCGGGAGCCCTGTCAGCGGACGACGTCGAAGACGTTCTTCTGCAGACCGTTGGCGTAGACCTCGTGCTCGACGAGCTTCAGCTTCTGGGTGTCCTTGTCCGTGGCGCTGAAGAGCCGCTTGCCCGCCCCGAGCAGGAGCGGAAAGACGAGCAGGTGGTAACGGTCGATCAGGCCGGCGTCCGAAAGGGCCTGGTTCAGGGAGGCGCTGCCGTGGACGATGATCGGGCCGCCCTCGGTCTCCCTCAGCGCGGCGACGTCGTCGAGCGAGCGCAGGATCGTCGTCTCGCCCCAGTTCGACACCAGGCCGTCCTCGGTGAGGGTGGTGGAGACGACGTACTTCGGCATCACCTTGTAGCCGGCGAAGTCCTCCATGCCGGGCCACACCGGGCTGAACGCCTCGTAGCTGGTCCGGCCCATCAGCATGGCGGTGGCTTCCTGCTGTTCCCGGCCCTTGATCTCGAACGCCTCGGGGAGGAACTCGATGTCCTTGAAGGTCCACCCGGAGTTCCGGTAGCCGGGCTCGCCGCCCGGGGCCTCCACGACGCCGTCGAGCGAGATGAAAGCGGTGCTGATCAGGGTACGCATCTACGGTTCCTCGGTGTCTCGTGTCCGGTTCTCGGCAGATTCGGTCGGTGCGCGCTTCGGCCGCACTCGCGACCGAGGCGCACCAGCCATGATGTCTGACCGGGGATCACGGAAGAACTCATCGGCCGTCACCCGTTCGGGTCCCGGCGGTCTCGGCATCCGGACCATCTCGGGGACCACACGTGCCCGACGCGGCCCCTGCCGGGCGTACATCCGCCTTCTCGTCCCTCACCTGACACATCGGTACCACGCCGGTCCGGCTTCAAGCGGTGAGGACACCTTGAGCCAGGGAGCATGGGACCCCGGCTTCCCGGGAGAGGCCCGGTTCAGGCCACGATGCGGCGTCCTGTGAGGGCATACGGTTCGACGCGCACCCACATGTCGCGCCTGCCACCGGCCCACGGCGCGCTGTACGCCCGCTCCGCGAGCCGGCGCTCTTCATCGCCGTCCGTGACCTCGCGCGCGTACCCGCGCGCCAGCACGCTCCAGCCCTGGCTGAAGGCGTCGTCGACACGGTCGACCTCGAACGCGACCAGGCAGCCGCACGCCAGCGACGGTGTGGCGCCGCGGGCGGTTCTGAAGACGATCGTGTCATCGACGACGCTGTAGTTGACCGGCACGATCGCCGGCCCGAGCACCGTGGGAACCGCGACCCTTCCCACACCGTGCGTCGAGAGCAGTTCCGTACACTCGGCCCTGCTCAGTTCGGTGAACTCGGGAGCGCGCCCGGCCTGTTCACGACCGGGTGGCACATCGGCGTCGCCGCCGGTGAGCTCCGAGACCGTGGTCCGCAGTGCCGCCGCCAGCGTGAGCAGTGCGCCTCGGCCGGGCGCGGCGACCATGAAGCCGCTCATGCCGCTGAGTCCTCGGCTGCCGAGTACGAGTACCTCGGCGTCGTCGACGGCTCGCGCAGCACCTCGGCGGGCCGCCCGTCGAGGTGCTCCGTGACGACGTCGACACCCGGGTGACGTGCGCGTGGGCCTTCGGCCGCTTCGCGCGGGACCGTCCCCCCAGCCTTCGGCTGGAGGTACCCCGTCTCGCTTCCCCCGCTCCGGTGCCGGAGGGTCCCGGCGCCGGGCAAGGGCGCCTGGGCCATGTGGGCCGGGACCCGTTCCCGTACGTGGACCGGCTTCGACCGCAGTCCGCGCAGCCGCGCCTCACGGGCGGCCCGTTCGGCGGCGGCGAGGCTCTCCAGGGAGCCGTCGAGGCCTGGGCCGACAGGCCCCTGACGGGGGCCGGGCGGGCCGACGCCCGGTAGCCCGTACGGCCCGACTGGGAGTGCCGCCTCACCGTGGAGCGGCGGAAATGGAGGCAGGCGGCACGGAGCATCCGGGCTCGTGGGCACTGCGGGCCGTCGTCCATGGCCCGATTCGCCCGTCCGTGACGCCGAGAGGCGCCCGTGCGCGGCCTGTCGGACAGTGGACCGCGCCGGAACCTCCTTGATTGGACGCCCATGGACCGCTATCCCCCCATCGCCAACCACGGTCTGGTGGGCGACCTGCAGACCGCCGCCCTGGTGTCCTCCGAGGGCGTGGTGAACTGGTTCTGCTCGCCGAGGTTCGACTCGCCGAGTGTCTTCGCCTCGCTGCTCGATCACGACCGCGGCGGGTACTTCCGGATTACGCCGGAGCACGCCGACGTCACGTGCAAACAGCTCTACTACCCGGACACCGCCGTGCTGGTCACGCGGTTCATGTCGCCGGAGGGCGTCGGCGAGGTCATCGACTGGATGCCCGCGAACACCAGCCGGACCCCCACCGACCGGCACAGCCTGACCCGGGTGATTCGCGTGGTGCGCGGCACCGTGCGGTTCCTGCTGGAGTGCAGGCCGCGGTTCGACTACGGCCGGGCCGACCACGAGCTGGATCTACGGCCCCAGGACGCGGTGTTCCGGGGGCCCGGGATCGCGGGACACCTGCAGACGTCCTTTCCGCTGGTACGGGACGGGCACGACGTGAAAGGCGCGGTCACGCTCGGCATCGGGGAGTCGGCCGTCGCCGTGTTCACGACGTGCGCCGTCGACGGCGAGGCGCCGCCTCCCCTCACGGTCGACGGCGTGACGGAGTCATTGTGGCGTGAGGTGGACTTCTGGCAGAGGTGGCTGCACACCTCCCACTACCGGGGACGCTGGGCCGAGATGGTGAACCGCTCCGCCATCACGCTCAAACTTCTGACCTACCACCCGACGGGTGCGCCGGTCGCCGCCGCCACCATGGGGCTGCCGGAGCAGGTCGGCGGTGAGCGCAACTGGGACTACCGGTATTCGTGGGTGAGGGACGGGTCCCTCTCCGTGCGCGCCCTGCTCGACCTCGGTTTCGCCGAGGAGGCGTCGGCGTTCACCAAGTGGCTGGGCGAGCGGATGCGCGACCGGGCGGACCTGCCCGGCGAGCGGCTGCAGATCATGTACCGGGTGGACGGGGACCCGCACCTGACGGAGGAGATCCTCGACCACTGGGAGGGGTACCGGGGATCGAGGCCCGTCCGCGCCGGCAACGCCGCCGCGGACCAGTTGCAGCTCGACATCTACGGTGAGGCCATCTACGCGATGGCCGAGGGCATGGATGTCAGCGAGGAACTGGGCTTCCACGGCTGGAAGGGGCTCGCCCGGACGCTGGACTGGCTGTCCGACAACTGGGACCGTCCGGACGAAGGTGTCTGGGAGACGCGTGGAGGCCGCAACGACTTCACGTTCAGCCGGGTGATGTGCTGGGTCGCCTTCGACCGGGGCCTGCGCCTGGCCACGGAACTCAGCCGGCCCGCCGACATCCCGCGCTGGCGCAACGCCCGCGACAGCATCCTCGAACAGGTGATGGACAAGGGCTGGAGCCGGACCGAGCAGGCCCTGGTGCAGCACTACGGCGGAGACGTCCTGGACGCCGCCCTCCTGTTGATCCCGCGTGTCGGGTTCCTCGCCGCGAAGAGCCCCGGCTGGCTCTCCACCCTGGACGCCATGGAGCGCAAGCTCGTCTCGGACAGTCTCGTGTACCGGTACGACCCGGCCGCCTCCCCCGACGGTCTCCGCGGCTCGGAGGGGACCTTCAGCCTCTGCACCTACCTCTACGTCGACGCCCTGGCCCGCGCCGGGCGGATCAGTCCGGCCCGCTACACCTTCGAGAAGATGCATACCTACGCCAACCATGTCGGCCTGTTCGCCGAGGAGATCGGCCCGAGCGGCGAGCAACTCGGCAACTTCCCGCAGGCGTTCACCCATCTGTCGCTCATCATGGCGGCATCGACCCTGGACGAGGCCATCGACCGGGCGCGGCAACGTGGCTGAGCCGGAACCCGGGCCACCGGGTCCGGGCGCGCCGGACCCCGACGTACGCCCGCAGAGCCGAGCCGCCTTCGACGCCCTGTACGCGCGACTGCGGCAGCGGGCGGAGACCGCCGGACCGCCCGCCTCCGCCGGTGGCCGCGGGGCGCTGGCCGGCATCACACCGGCGCGGGTCCTCGCCGCGGCGGCCGAGGTCCTCTCCGGCCTGACGGTCTCCCTGTCGTCCCCGATCGAGACCGGCGTGGCTCCCGACAATCCGCACCCGGCCGGCCACCGGCTCACCAGCGGCCCCGAGGCCGAAACCGCGGACGGAGAGCTGCACTTCGCCACCGACCACTTCGCCATGAACGTTCACGGCGACGCGGACAGCCACCTCGACGCCCTGTGTCACGTCGTCTTCGACGGCACGCTGTACGGCGGCGTCCCGGCGAGCACCGTGACGGCGGAGGGCGCCACGGCTCTGTCCGTCGAACTGGTTCGCGACGGAATCGTCGGCCGTGGCGTCCTGCTCGACATCCCGCGGCTGCGGGGCGTGCCGTGGCTGGAGCCCGGCGACCACGTCACCGCCGACGACCTCAGAGCCGCCGAGGCCGCCCAGGGCGTGCGGGTCGGGACCGGGGACATCCTCCTCGTACGGGTCGGCCACCGCCGCAGGCGTGAGGAGGCGGGACCGTGGGACGTCGCGCGCAGCCGGGCCGGCCTGCACCCGGCCGCCATGGAGTTCCTGGCCGAGCGCCGGGTCGCCGTACTGGGCAGCGACGGGAACAACGACACGGCCCCCAGCCTCACCGAGGGCGTGGACTTCCCCGTGCACGTCCTGGGCATCCACGCCCTCGGGCTGCACTTCATGGACTACCTGCGGTTCGAGGACCTGGTGCCGCTCTGCGAGGAGGCGGACCGCTGGTCGTTCCTCTGCGTCGTCGCACCCCTGCGGCTCCCCGCGGCCACCGGCTCACCCGTCAACCCGATCGCCGTCCTCTGACCTACGAATGACCACGAACAACCGCGAATGACCAGGAACGACCAGGAACGACCCACGAAACGGCTGGTCCCGGCCCGCCCGCACCCATCCCCCCATGATCCGAGGCACCCCCATGGCAGGAACCGAGCACTACGACGTCATCGTCATCGGCACCGGAGCGGGCGGCGGCACACTCGCCCACCGCCTCGCTCCCTCCGGCAAGCGTGTCCTGATCCTCGAACGCGGCGGATACCTGCCGCGCGAGCGGGACAACTGGGAGTCCACCGCGGTCTTCGTCAAGGGCAAATACCGCGCACCGGAATTCTGGTTCGACAAGCACGGCGAGAAGTTCCCGCCCGAGGTGAACTACTACGTGGGCGGCAACACCAAGTTCTACGGCGCCGCGCTGTTCCGGCTGCGCCCCGAGGATTTCGGCGAGTTGCGTCACCATGGCGGCATCTCCCCGGCCTGGCCGATCCGTTACGAGGATCTGGAGCCCTACTACACCCAGGCCGAACACCTGTACCTGGTGCACGGCCGGCACGGCGAGGACCCGGGTGAGGGACCGGTCAGTGCCCAGTACGCGTATCCGCCGATGCAGCACGAGCCACGGATCCAGCAGCTCAGCGACGACCTGGAGAAGCAGGGTCTGCACCCCTTCCATCTGCCGATCGGCGTCGACCTCACCCAGGACGACCACGGGGGCGCGGCCCACGGAAGCGTGTGCATCCGCTGCAACCGGGTCGACGGGTTCCCGTGCCTGGTGCAGGGCAAGGCCGACGCCCAGGTCATCTGTGTCGACCCGGCCCTGGAGCACGACAACGTCACGATGATCACCGGGGCGAACGTCCGCAGGCTGGAGACCGGGCCGACCGGCCGCAGCGTCGACAAGGTGATCGCCGAACTCGCCGACGGGACGGTCGTGCAGTACTCCGCCGACATCGTGGTGGTGGCCTGTGGTGCCGTCAACTCCGCCGCCCTGCTGTTGCGTTCGGCGAACGACGGTCATCCGGACGGCCTCGCCAACAGCTCCGGAGTGGTGGGCCGCCACTACATGCGGCACAATAACCTCGCGCTGATGGCGGTGTCGAAGGAGCCCAACGACACCCAGTTCCAGAAGACCCTCGCCCTGAACGACTGGTACCTGGGCGCGGACGACTGGGACCACCCGCTGGGCGGAATCCAGATGCTCGGCAAGTCGGACTCCGACCAGATCCGGGGCGAGGCACCGCGGTGGGCAGGCATGGCCTCGCCGGATCTTCCCTTCGAGGTGCTG
The DNA here is from genome assembly GCF_042888945.1 of Streptomyces sp. NPDC002698. NCBI lineage: Bacteria > Bacillati > Actinomycetota > Actinomycetes > Kitasatosporales > Streptomycetaceae > Streptomyces > Streptomyces sp. NPDC002698. The sequence goes on along the minus strand of NZ_JBIAQM010000037.1, from coordinate 63,493 downwards.
GCCCATCACGCGGTGGACTTCTGGCTCTGCGGTGAGGATCTTCCCCACCCCGACAACCGGGTCACGCTCGACGGCAACGGTGACATCCACCTCGCCCTGGACGAGAAGAACAACACCGAAGGGCTGACGCGCCTTCAGCACAAACTCCAGAAGATGCTCGGCCACCTGGGCATGCACCCCCACCACCTGCTGCCGCACAGCCTCTACCTGCACAAGGGCATGCCGATCGGCGCCACCGCCCACCAGGCGGGCACCGTGCGCTTCGGCACCGACCCGAGGACCTCGGCCCTCGACGTCGACTGCAAGGCCCACGATCTCGACAACCTCTACGTCGTCGACACCAGCTTCTTCCCGAGCATCGGCGCGGTGAACCCGTCGCTGACCGCCATCGCCAACGCCCTTCGGGTCGGCGACCACATCGCGGAACGCCTGAGCTGAGCGAGGAACGCCCTGCGGCCCGCCCTGAGGCCCGTGTCCCTACGGGCCGGGCTCGCTGGGCGGTGAGACGTCTGGGGGCGCGTCCTGGCGGCGCCGTCCCCCGATGCCCTGGGGGTCGGCCGTCCGTGCGTCGGCGCGGCGGGGGGCGTCGGCGAACGCTCTCTCGACCGCGTCGTCGAGGAGGCCGAGTTCGGCGCGGAGAGCGGGCCGGCAATCGTCCGGCAGCGCCGCGAGGAGACCTTCGAGGAGGGCCCGGAGCCGTCGGCAGACCTGGACGGAGGTCGCGCCGTAGTCGCGGATCTCGGTGACAGCGAGTTCCAGGTAGTTCTCCCAGGGCCGGCCGGGCACCACGACGCGTGGCCGGCCACGCTCGTCGGCGAGCACGTAGTGACCGCGGGTTCCGGCACGTCCGACGGCGTGCAGGAACGCCTCGATGTGGTTCAGCACCTGGATGGCCGTGGTGGGGTCGTTGACCGCGGGCGAGAGGGCGCGGATGGCGATGTCGACCAGGATGCGCAGGGCGAAGGCCGGGTCCTGCTCGATGGTCCGCTCCGCGCCGAGGGCGAGGAGGCCGGTCACCAGGCGCGGGTCGGGCGCGGGCGCACCGCCGTGGATCTCGACGACGGTGCCGCCGGGCGGGACGAAGTCACCGACCGACGCGGCCAGTACGAACACGCAGTCGTGCCGCGCCGCGAGCGAGACCATGCCAGGTGCGTCGAACGCCTGGATGACACCGCCGCGTTCCGTCCGGATGCGGACCACCGGGCCTCCCGCCGGTGGCACCCCGTGGGACGCCGCAGTGCTCCGTACGTGGGCCGCCATGCGGTCGAGGACCTGTTCGCCCAGGCGTCCCACGATGTCGGCGATGGCCACCGGCCGCAGGTTGTGGGTGAAGCGGTTGAGGTAGATCAGCAGGAGCAGGAGGCTCACCGAGACGGCGATACCGGCCAGGGTCACACCGAGGTTGGGCACGGAGTCGGTCTCGATGCTCCGCAGCAGTGTGTAGGCGAACGCGAAGGTGCCGGTGAAGGTGGCCAGCACGGCCTTCTGCAACCGGTCGCGGTACCAGAGCCGCATGTAGCGCGGTGAGAGGGTGCCGGTGGCCTGCTGGATGACGAGGACCCCGATGGTGACGACGAACCCGAGCAGCGCGATCATCGCGCCGACCACGGAACTGAGAACACTGCTCGCCGTCGACGCGGAGTAGTCCCAGGTCTTCGGCAGCCAGGACGCCCCGTCCACGGCGGCCGCCGCCTCGGCGAGGGCGACACCGAGCACGAGCCCGAAGAGGGGGACGATCCACAGACTCGCCTTGGCGTACTGCCGCAGCCGGAAACGTGCGGCCCAGGAAGTCATGCGGAGCCCATCAGTACGGCGGTGTCGCCCGGCTGGGGTTTGATCTTCTGGGTCCCGGTGACCGGGGCCAGCCGGCCGTCGGCCCGGACCACGAACAGGATGTCGTGGTCCGAGGGGATCGGCCGGGATCCGGGCTGGACGTGGAAGCGGGCGCCCTGCTCGTAACGGGCCGCCAGGCGGTGCCGGACGAGCGGGTGGCCGAAGAGGATGTCTCCGCCGGTGTAGGGGGCGACCACGCCGTGGCTGTCCCGCGGCGGCCCCACCCGGTAGACGGGCCCTTGCACGTTGTCCTTGATGACGACGGAGGCGAGGGCGTTGAAATCGTCGTCGTCGGTGAGCAGGAACACCGCCGACACGCCTTCCAGCCGGGCCCGGGGGTTGGTTGCGGTCGCCAGCATCTCCCCGTGCGCGAGTTCGATTCCGGCCGCGGCGATCCGCTCGCGTTCCTCGTCCAGTCCGGCCCACATCAGGACGTCGAGTCCGGCGGTCTCCAGGGCTTTCCCCAGGCCGATGACCCATGGGGCTCCGCCCACCAGGAGCGGCCGTGTCCGCGCCGACCGGACGACGCCGAGCTTCCGGGCCACGGGCGCGGCGGTCAGGGCGTAGAGCATGACCGTCCCCACGATCACGAGGAAGGTGATCGGCAGGATCTTGGACGCGCCGGGCAGTCCCTTCGCCACGAGGGTGGCGGAGAAGGCGGACGCGGTCGATGCCGCGACGATGCCGCGGGGCGCCATCCACCCGATGAAGCCCCATTCGCCCACCGTCAGATCGGAACCCCGGGCGGAGGCGTACGCGATGAGCGGCCGGATCACGAGGACGAGCACGGCGATCAGGATCAGCGAGGGGACGAGCACGGGCACCACGGAGTCGGGGGTGACCGCGGAGGAGATGGAGATGAACAGCAGGCCGATGATCATCTGGACGAGTGTCTCGAGGAAGGGCCGGCGGGCCGGCATGTCCATCCCCCGCAGGTTGGTGATGGCCAGTCCGGTGAAGATGGCGGCGATGAGGCCGGTGTCGTCGCGGACGATGTCGCAGCCCGCGGAGACGAGGATCACCGTCGCCAACTGGGCGAGGGTGCCGAGCGTTTCACCGAGTCGCAGTTTGTTCAGGGTCAGCCAGAGGATGGCGGTGCCCACAGCACCGCCCACGAGACCGACTCCCACGCTGAGCAGGAACTGTCCGATCTGGTAGCCCCGGCCGATGTCGATCCGGTGGGAGGTCGCGACGGCGTGGAAGACGACGGCTCCGAGGATGGCGCCGATCGGGTCGGTCAGCGTTCCTTCCCAGATCAGGATGCGCCTCAGCCTGTCCGTCGGCCGGACGTATTCGAGCAGCGGGCCGACGACGGTGGGACCGGACACGACGAGGATCATGCCGATCATCGCGGCCCCCCGCAGCGGGATGCCGAACAGGGCCGGCCCGATACCCCCGACGGCGAAGAAGGTGACCAGGATGCCGATGACCAGCAGCCGGACGACGGTCGAGCGGGTACGGCCGGTCAGGTTGCGCAGGTTCAGCCCCAGACCCGCGTCGTAGAGGATCACGGCGACGGACAGCGACACCAGCGCGGGGAAGTCCGGGCCGATGAGCCGCCCGGGGTGGATGACGTCGGTCAGGGCGCCCGCCGTGAAACCGACGGGCAGGAGGACGATCAGCGCGGGGACGCGCAGCTTGTTGGCGAGGATCTGCGAGCCCGTGGCGAGGGCGACGGTCAGGGCGATGCCCAGGAGGATGTCCTCGTCGGTCATGGCGGTCGTCCTCCTTCCACCGCTCGGGGCCGCGGGATCTCAAGCGCGTCCGCAAGCCCCGCGCCCCGCCTGCAGGGGATCTTGAAATCGGATCGCGCCCGACCCGACGCCGAGGAGGGCCGCCTCCAGGGCATCCGCCGAGCACGCCGTGCCCGGACCGACCGCAGGAACGAGGCAGTCACGTCGAGGTCCAATCCACTACACCCGCGTACGGCACGCACCGCCACGAAGCCGTCCGGGTGACCCGCGCCGTCCGCACCGTTGCCGGGCGAGCACGTTGACGGCCAGGACGCCGAAGACGGCCACGGTGACGGCGTAGATCCCCCATGCGGATGGCCACGGCCTTTCACGAGCGCGGTTCGCCGACCGCCAGGGAACAGTGTGTTTGTCTGGGCGGCCGAATCAGCCTGCGTCGCAGTGCGATCCGATGGATGAGGACAGATGAGCCAGCTGGACTTGGCACGGCTGCAGTTCGCGATGACGTCGATCTACCACTTCCTGTTCGTCCCGGTGACCATCGGGCTGAGTCTGCTGACGGCCCTGCTCCAGACCGCCTGGTACCGAGGAGGGCAGGTCGCGTACCTGCGGCTGACCCGGTTCTTCGGGACCCTGCTGGTGATCAACGTCGCCGTCGGCGTGGTGACCGGCCTGGTCCAGGAGTTCCAGTTCGGTATGGACTGGTCGGGCTACTCCCGCACGGTCGGTGACGTGTTCGGAGCGCCCCTGGCGATGGAGGGCCTCGCCGCGTTCTTCCTGGAGTCGACGTTCCTCGGCCTGTGGATCTTCGGCTGGGACAAACTGTCCCAGCGCGTCCACCTGGCGACCATCTGGGCGGTGGCGGCCGGCAGCGCGCTGTCGGCGCTGTTCATCATGGCCGCGAACTCGTGGATGCAGCACCCGGTCGGCTACAAGGTCGACCCGTCCACCGGCCGCCCGCAGCTCGACGACGTCTGGGCCCTGTTCACCAACCCCGTCTTCCTCCGCGGCTACCTGCACGTACTGCTGGCCGCGCTGGTCACCGGCTCGATGGTCATGCTCTCCGTGTCCGCCTGGCATCTGCGCAAGGCCCTCCATGACGACCAGGGCGGTGGCAAGGGCGGTGGCAAGGGCGGCGCGGAGGACGGCAAGGGCACCACGGCCGAGGCCGAGGTCCAGGGCGAGGGCGCCCGGGGCGCCGCGAAGGAGGCGGCCTCGGGGTTCCGGCTGTCAGCGCGCCTGTCGCTGTTCATCCTCGTGCCGGCCCTGCTGTTCAACATGCTCGTCGGCAGCGAACTCGGCGTGACCGAGGGCAAGTACCAGCCGATGAAGATCGCGGCGGCCGAGGCGCAGTGGGAGACCTGCCAGCCCTGCTCCTTCTCCCTCTTCCAGATCGGCGGGGGCAACAACGACCAGACGCCCACCAAGGTCCTGGAGATCCCGCACCTGCTCTCCCTGCTGGCCACCAACCACTGGAACGGCAAGGTCATCGGCCTCAACGAGGTCAACAGCCAGTACCAGCAGGCCTACGGTCCGGGCGACTACGTACCCAATGTCTTCATCCAGTACTGGGCGATGCGCGTCATGGCCTACTTCGCCTGTCTCGCCCTCCTCCTCGGAGTGTGGGGCCTGTGGCTGCTGCGGCGCGAACGGCTCACCCGCTCACGCTGGTTCCTGACCGCGGCGGTGTGGGCCGTGGTGCTGCCGTTCCTCATCAACACGTCCGGCTGGCTCCTCACCGAGAACGGACGCCAGCCCTGGATCGTGCAAGGCCTCCAGTTGACGAAGGACGGGGTCTCCTCCTCCGTCAGCACCACCGAGGTCGCCATCAGCATCGTGGCCTTCTTCCTCCTCTACGCCGCGATGGCCGTGATCGCCGCCGTGCTGATGACACGTCACACGCGCAAGGGCACCGGCCCCCTGCACCAGGACGACCAGCCCGCACCCGAGATGACCTACTGAGGTCCCGAGCCGCCGGAAGGCCCGCGATGGCATTCACCACCCTCTGGTTCATCCTCGTCACCGTGCTGTGGACGGGCTTCTTCGTCCTGGAGGGCTTCGACCTCGGGGTCGGCATGCTCCACGGACTGCTCTCCCGCGACGAATCGCGCCGCCGGGTCGTGCTGCACACCATCGGACCGGTGTGGGACGGCAACGAGGTCTGGCTGGTCACCGCCGGCGCCGCGATGTTCGCCGCCTTCCCGGGCTGGTACGCCACCCTGTTCTCCGGTTTCTACCTCGCGCTGGTGCTCCTTCTGGCCGGACTCATCGTCCGCGGCATCGCCATCGAGTACCGCGGCCGCGTCGACAGCGCGCGATGGCGACGGAACTGGACCGTCCTGCTGACCGCGAGCAGCGTGACCGTGCCCCTGGTGCTCGGCATCGCCCTCGGTGACCTGCTGCACGGCGTGCCCATCGGCCACGACCAGGAGTACACGGGCACCTTCGCCGACCTGTTCACCGGCTACGGCGTCTTCACCGGGATCACCCTCACCGTGCTCTGCCTCCTGCACGGCGCGACCTTCCTCTCGCTGAAGACCAGCGGGGACATCCGCGAGAGGGCCCGCCGACTGGCCCGGCTCACCGTCCTGCCCGCCGGTCTGGTGGTCCTCGCCTACGTCTTCTGGACACGCTCGCTCGCGAGCGGCGGCGTCCTCCTCAACCTCGCCGAGCTCGCCACCGTCGTGGCCGTCGCCGCCGCGGCCTGGCTGATCAGCGGCGGCCACGACGGCTGGGCGTTCGGTGCCACCGCTCTCGCGCTCGCCGGAACCGTGGTGTCGCTCTTCACCGAGCTCTATCCCAGGGTCATGGTCTCCAGCACGGGCAGCGCCTTCGACCTGACCGTCCACAACACCGCGTCCGGCCCCTATGCGCTCAAGGTCATGACCGTGGTCGCCCTCGTCCTGCTCCCCGTCGTCCTCTGCTACCAGGGCTGGACCTACCACGTCTTCCGGCAGCGGATCTCCTCCGACCGGTTCCCCGCCGCCGGAGGGCCCCCTGCGGCGCCGACGGCCCTGCCCGAAGGATGACGGCGGCCTCGGGCGCCCACGAGAGAGCGGGGGGAGGCCGGACCAGGCCCGGCCGAGACCGCGCTGGGCCGTTGGAGGGGCATCTCCGCCCGAATGGGCGGGTGGGGCGACCCTTCGGCCCGCGTACGCGCCGAGGGCCGAGGAACGTTGTGCCCCGGTGCCGAAGTTCGGCGGGTGACGGGAGACGGCAGTGACCTCAGGCGTGGACGTCAAAGCGCAGCTCGCGGCGCTGCCGTTGCTGCGGGGCCAGAAAGCCCTGGTGACCGGGGCGAACTCCGGCATCGGACTGGCGACGGCGGTCGCGCTCGGCCGGGCGGGCGCCGATGTCGTCGTCAACTACGTCGCCGGACAGGAGGCCGCGGAGGACGTGGTCCGGCAGATCCAGGGTTTCGGCGTGCGGGCCTTCGCCCACGAGGCGGACGTGTCCGACGAGGGTCAGGTCGTCGGCATGTTCGCGCGCATGCTGGAGGAGTTCGGCACGATCGACGTTCTGGTGGCCAACGCCGGCCTGCAACGGGACGCGCCGGTGACGGAGATGACCCTCGCGCAGTGGCACAAGGTCATCGACGTGAACCTCACCGGCCAGTTCCTGTGTGCCAGGGAGGCGACGAAGGAGTTCCTGCGGCGCGGTGTCGTGCCGGAGGTCTCCCGTTCCGCCGGAAAGATCGTCTGCATGAGTTCCGTGCACCAGATCATCCCGTGGTCCGGTCACCTGAACTACGCCGCGTCCAAGGGCGGTGTCCTCATGCTCATGCAGACGCTGGCCCAGGAACTCGGCCCGCACGGAATCCGGGTCAACGCCGTCGCGCCCGGAGCCATCAAGACCCCGATCAACCGCAGCGCCTGGGAGACCCCCGAGGCCGAGGCGGACCTGCTCACGCTGATCCCCTACCGGCGGGTCGGCGATCCCGAGGACATCGCCGCCGCCGTGACGGTCCTGACCTCCGACCTCATGGACTACGTGGTCGGCACGACCCTGTTCGTCGACGGCGGGATGACCCTCTTCCCCGGCTTCGCCACCGGCGGCTGACCACACCGTACGAGACCGCGCGAGACCGCGCCGGGCCGGAGCCCGTCGCGGCACCGCGCCGCGACGGGGTTCCGGGCCCGAACCGCGTCAGCCGGGATGCCAGGTGAGTTTGTCGCCGCCCACCCAGCGGACCACGTCGGGGTCGTCCAGATCGTGGACCGTGATGCCGTACGCGGCCGCGTACTCCAGGACGTCCGTGATCGCCTTCGCCTCGCCCACCATCTCGCCGTCGATCTCCATGATCCGGAACGGCGGCGTGCCCGGCTGCACCCCGAGCACCAAGATCCGCGGGTGGGTGATGTGAGGGCTCGCGCTTTCGGTCATGACTAGAGCGTAAAGCGATTCCCGCTGTTCTCGCTGGTCAGCGGTGGAGCACCAGGAGCGTCCGGCCCGTGCCGCCCGGCAGGGGCGCGGCGGCGGACGTCGACGTGTTCGCCCGGTCGGGTGAGGTGCCCGCCCGCACGTCCGAAAACCCGGCACCACCCTCGCACCGGACGTCCGCCGTGCGGTCCGCCGACGGCCGGGCAACGCTGGGGAGAGCGTGCGACGGCCCTCGCGACCGCAGGGAGGAGTGCCGATGGACCCCGTCGAGGCCCTGGACCGGATCGCGTTCCTGCTGGAGCGGAGTCTGGCGCCCACCTATCGCGTACGGGCCTTTCGTACCGCGCGAGGCCTGCTCGCCGGGCTGCCGGCCGACGAGGTCCGCGAGCGCGCGGCGACCGGGACACTGGAATCGCTCAAGGGCATCGGCCCGAAGACCGCGCAGGTGGTGCGGGAGGCGCTGGCCGGCGAGGTGCCGGGCTACCTGGAGAAGGTGGAGCGGGAGGCCGCCGGACCGCTCACCGAGGGCGGTGAGGGCCTGCGGGAACTGCTGCGCGGGGACTGCCATCTGCACTCCGACTGGTCCGACGGCGGCAGCCCGGTCGAGGAGATGGGGCGCGCCGCGGCCCGGCTCGGCCACGCGTGGGCGGTGCTCACGGACCACTCGCCCCGGCTGACCGTGGCGAACGGCCTGTCGCCGGAGCGGCTGCGCGGGCAACTGGCGGTCGTCGCCGCCCTCAACGAACGCTGGGCGCCCTTCCGGCTGCTCACCGGCATCGAGTGCGACATCCTCGACGACGGATCACTCGACCAGGAGCCGGAGTTGCTGGAACTGCTCGACGTGGTGGTCGTGTCCGTGCACTCCAAGCTGCGGATGGAAACGGGGCCGATGACCCGCCGTATGGTCGCCGCCGTGCGCAATCCGCACGCGGACGTCCTCGGTCATTGCACGGGCCGGCTGATCACGGGCCGCGGCCGCCCCGAGTCCGCGTTCGACGCGGAAGCCGTCTTCACGGCCTGCGCGGAGACCGGCACGGCCGTCGAGATCAACAGCCGTCCGGAACGCCTCGATCCGCCGCGCCGGCTGCTGCGCCGGGCGGTCGAGGCGGGTGTCCTGTTCTCCCTGGACACCGACGCGCACGCTCCCGGACAGCTGGACTGGCAGATCCACGGGTGCGCGCGGGCCGAGGAGTGCGGGGTGCCGCCGGAGCGGGTCGTCACCACATGGACGCTGGAGGACCTGCTCACCTGGGCCCGGACCCGTGAGACGCCGTGACACACGTCACCGCTGACGGCCCCGTTCCGGGGAACACCCACAGGTAGTTACCCGTTGAACAAACCGTGGGTGCGGACGGGACAGTGTCCCCGGGCCTCACCTCTGCCCGCAGGGACGATCGTCCGGCTGAAGCCCTGCGGAGCCTTTCGCCGCGAGGCGACCGCCGTCCGTGCCCCCACAGACGACCCCGACCGAGATTCCCCCGTCCGGTCGGGGTCTTTCCATCGCCGAGGCCGGCCGTTCGCCGCGACGGCCGTGTCCGCTTGACTTCGAGTCCGCTCGAATTCGTAGCGTGCGGGGCATGAGCACTGCACAGCACAAGATCGGTTCGGGATTCGGTGCCCGGAGCACCGCGGACGACGTCCTGCGGGGCATCGACCTCTCCGGCAGGCTCGCGGTCGTCACGGGCGGCTACTCGGGCCTCGGTCTGGAGACGACGCGGGCGCTGGCCGGGGCGGGCGCCCACGTCGTGGTCCCGGCACGGCGCCCGGCGACCGCGCGCGAGGCGCTGGCGGACATCGACGGCGCCGAGACGGACGAACTGGATCTCGGCGACCTGGAGAGCGTGCGCGCCTTCGCCGAGCGGTTCCTCGCCTCGGGCCGCGTCATCGACATCGTCATCGACAGCGCCGGCATCATGGCCTGCCCGGAGACGCGGGTCGGCCCCGGCTGGGAGGCCCAGTTCGCGACCAACCACCTCGGTCACTTCGCGCTGGTCAACCGGCTGTGGCCGGCGATCGCGCCGGGCGGCGCACGGGTCGTCTCGGTGTCCTCCGCGGGCCACCACTACTCCGGTGTCCGCTGGGACGACGTGCACTGGCGGAGCGGCTACGACAAGTGGGAGGCCTACGGGCAGGCGAAGACGGCGAACGTCCTGTTCGCCGTGGAACTCGACCGACGGGGACGGGACTTCGGCGTACGGGCCTTCTCGCTGCACCCCGGCGGCATCCTCACCCCGCTCCAACGGCACCTGCCCAGGCAGGAGATGGTGGAGCGCGGCTGGATCGACGAGAACGGCACGCCGCTGAACCCCGAGGGATTCAAGACGCCCCGGCAGGGAGCGGCCACTCAGGTGTGGGCCGCGACCTCACCGCAACTGGCCGGCATGGGCGGGGTGTACTGCGAGGACTGCGACATCGCCGAGCCCGCTCCGGCGGACGGCACCCGGACCGGTGTGAGCGCCCACGCGACGGACCCCGAACAGGCCGCCCGGCTGTGGGAGCTGTCGGCCGGGCTGACCGGGGTGAACGCCTTCGGCTGAGCCGCGCGAGCGCCGGAGGATCAGTGCGGTGCCCGTTCCTCCAGGGCCGTGCGCCAGGCGGGGGACGGCCCGGCCGGCGCGGGTTCCGCGCGCCGGCCGCCGCGGGCGAAGAAGTCGGCCAGCGGGAGGATCGCGGCACCGACCGTGACGGCGTCGGGGCCTAGGCGCCCGAGGTCCACGGTGACGTGCTGGGCGGGATAACGCAGGGCGTACGACGAGGCGTACCGGCGGACGGCGGGCAGGAAGCGGGAGCCGAGCTGGAGGCCGGCCCAGCCGCCGATGAGGATGCGTTCGGGCTGGAAGAGGTTGATCAGGTCGGAGAGGCCGGCGCCCAGGTACTCGGCGGTCTCCTCCAGGACGGCGAGTGCGATGCGGTCGGGCGCGGTGCCCTCGGGCGGGTAGGCGGCGGCGAGCATCGCGGTGAGCGCGGTCTCCTCGTCCGTGCCCTCCGGGGGCCGCCCGCCCTCCTCGCGCCAGCGGTCCAGCAGCGCTTCGGCGCCCGCGTACGCCTCCAGGCAGCCGAGAGCGCCGCAGCGGCAGCGGCGGCCCCTGACCCGGACGGTCAGATGCCCCCACTCGACGGACCGGCCGTTCTCGACGTCCTCGGTGACGAGAGAGGCGCCCACGCCGGAGCCGAAGAGCACGACCACCGCGTTGCGGGCACCGCGTCCGGCGCCGAACCACATCTCGGCCTGACCCAGGGTCCGGGCGCCGTTGTCCGCGAAGTACGGGACGGTGTCGGGGAGTTCGCAGGCGGAGCGGAGCAGGGACTCCAACGGGACGGCGTCCCAGCCGATGGTCTGGCCGTGCACGACCGCGCCACGCTCGGGGGTGCGGGCGACGATGCCGGGCACCCCTATGCCGACGCCGAGGAGCTGTCCGGGGGCGATGTCCGCCTCGGCCAGGACCTCGGCGATGCCGTCGCGGATGTGCCCGACGATGACGTCGACGTCGTACTCCCGGCCCCTGAGCGGCCGGTCGGCCTCGTAGCCCTGGCGCTGCAACGGACGTTCGGTGCGGGCGAGTTCGGTCAGGGTCAGGTCGAACAGCTCGATACGGACGCGGGTCTCGCCGACGTCGACACCGATCATGTGGCCGCTTCCGGGCACCACGCGCAGCAGGGTGCGGGGCCGGCCGCCGTCGGAGTCGACGCTTCCGGCCTCCTCGACGAGGCCGTCGGCGACGAGTTCGGCGACCACGTTGCTGATGGATCCGGAACTCAGCCCGGTCGCCGGACCGAGCTCGTAGCGGCTCATCGGCCCGTCGAAATACAACCGTTGTAGTACGGCGGTGCGATTGCCCCGTCGCAGGTCACGCACTGTCCGTCCGTTCCGCCCCGCCATGTGAAGTCCCTTCCGGCCTGCCCGAACTGCAAGATACCCCTGCGCGATCCCTTGACGCGACTTTCTTCCGGGTCTTAACTCACGTCCTAAATTAAGCCATGATGGCCGTTCGGGAAGTGAACGCGGACGCCGTCATGGCTCCCTCCGGGAAAGGGACAGAAGCAGCCATGCGCAGAATCCGAGCCGCGGCCGCCGGTGCGGTCACCATCACCCTGCTGACCGCCGCGACCGCCTGTGGCGGCGGCTCGTCGAACGGCGGGTCCAACGCCTCGCCGAAGACGCTCACGTACTGGGCGTCCAACCAGGGCGCCAGCATCGAGATCGACAAGAAGACGCTCGCCCCCGAACTGGCCAAGTTCGAGAAGCAGACCGGCATCAAGGTGAAACTGGAGGTCGTGCCCTGGTCCGACCTGCTGAACCGGATCCTCACCGCCACCACCTCGGGCCAGGGCCCGGACGTCCTCAACATAGGCAACACCTGGAGCGCCTCGCTCCAGGCCACCGGCGCGCTGCTGCCCTGGGACGCGAAGAACTTCGACAAGATCGGCGGCAAGGACCGCTTCGTCGACTCCGCGCTCGGCTCGACGGGCGCCGAGGGCAAGGACCCCGCCGCGGTGCCGCTGTACTCGATGGCGTACGCGCTCTACTACAACAAGAAGATGTTCGCCGACGCCGGGATCGCCAACCCGCCGGCCACCTGGGACGAGCTGGTCGCCGACGGCAAGAAGCTCTCCAAGGGCGGCAAGTGGGGACTCGGCGCGGAGGGCTCCAACGCGTCGGAGAACATCCACCACGCCTTCGTCTTCGCCAAGCAGCACGGCGCCGACTTCTTCACCGCCGACGGCGCGGCCGACTTCACCAACGACGGGGCCGTGGCCGCGGTCAAGCAGTACGTGGACCTGATGGCGAAGGACAAGGTCATCGCCCCGGGCAACGCCGAGTACGCGCAGAACCAGTCGGTGAGCGACTTCGCCAAGGGCAAGAACGCCATGCTGCTGTGGCAGTCCGCGGCCGCCAACCTCAAGTCGCAGGGCATGAGCGAGGACGCGTACGGCATCGCCCCGGTCCCCGTGCAGTCCGGCACCCCGGGCACGGGCACCAACGTCAACTCGATGGTCGCGGGCATCAACCTCGCCGTGTTCAAGAACACCAAGAACCTCGACGGCGCCACGAAGTTCGTGAAGTTCCTGACCAGCGACGCCGAGCAGAAGATCCTCAACGGCGCCTACAGCTCCATCCCGCCGGTCAAGACCGCCCAGACGGACACCGCGTTCAACTCCCCCTCGAACGCGGTTCTCAAGGACACCCTGGCCAAGAGCGCCGCCGCGCTTCCGCAGGTCGCCGACGAGTCCCAGTTCGAGACCGCGGTCGGCACCGCCGTCAAGAGCCTGTTCGCGGACGCCGCCGCCGGTCGCGCGGTGACCACCGCGTCGGTGAAGGCGGCGCTCGAGAAGGCCCAGCAGCAGATGCCGAAGAAGTGAGTGCGGACACCGTCATGACCACCACGACCGCCGCTTCCGCCGAACCCGGCGAGCGGACGGTGCGCAAGAGCTCCCCCGGTGCGGCGCGCGGCCCGCGCCGCACCGGGCGGATCAAGCGCATCGGACTCCCCTACCTGCTGCTTCTGCCCGCGCTGGTCCTCGAACTCCTGGTCCACCTGGTGCCGATGGTGATCGGCATCGTGATGAGCTTCAAGGAGCTCACCCAGTTCTACATCCGTGACTGGGGCACGGCGCCCTGGGCCGGCTTCGACAACTACTCGGTGTCGGTGCACTTCGACGAACCCGTCGGCGAGGCGCTGCTGCACTCCTTCTTCGTCACCATCGCCTTCACCCTGCTCTCGGTCGGCCTGTGCTGGCTGATCGGCACGGCGGCCGCGATCTACATGCAGGACACCTTCCGGGGGCGCGGCATTCTGCGGGCCCTGTTCCTGGTGCCGTACGCGCTGCCCGTCTACGCGGCCGTGATCACCTGGGTGTTCATGTTCCAGCACGACAACGGCCTGGTGAACCACGTCCTGCACGACCAGCTCCACCTCACCGACAAGCCCTCGTTCTGGCTGATCGGCGACAACAGCTTCTACGCCCTGCTCACCGTGTCCGTGTGGAAGGGCTGGCCGTTCGCCTTCCTGATCGTCATGGCGGGCCTGCAGAACATCCCGGGCGAGCTGTACGAGGCCGCCGCCCTGGACGGGGCCGGTCTGTGGCAGCAGCTTCGCCGCATCACGCTGCCGTCGCTGCGGCCGGTCAACCAGGTGCTGGTGCTGGTGCTGTTCCTGTGGACGTTCAACGACTTCAACACGCCGTTCGTCCTGTTCGGCAAGACGGCCCCGGAGGCGGCGGACCTCATCTCGGTCCACATCTACCAGGCGTCCTTCGTGACGTGGAACTTCGGCACCGGCTCGGCGATGTCCGTGCTGCTGCTGCTCTTCCTGCTCGTCGTGACAGGCGTCTACCTCCTGCTGACCTCCCGGGGAAGGAAGACGGCCGATGTCTAGCACCTCCACCGCCCACCGCTCGCCGATGGCTCCCCCGCGGTCCTTCCTGTGGTCTCGGCGGATCTTCCTCACCCTGCTCACCGGCTTCGTCCTGGTGCCCGTCTACGTCATGGTCTCCAGCTCGCTGAAGCCGCTCGCGGACGTCTCGGGGAAGTTCCGCTGGCTGCCGAGCGGCCTGACGATACGGCCGTACATCGACATCTGGTCGACGGTGCCGCTGGCGAAGTACTTCGTGAACTCGCTGATCGTGGCCGGGGCGGCCACGGGCTGCTCGGTCGTGATCGCCGTCTTCTCCGCCTACGCCGTCAGCCGTTACAGCTTCCGCGGCAAGCGCGTCTTCACGGTCACCGTGCTGTCCACCCAGATGTTCCCCGGCATCCTGTTCCTGCTGCCGCTGTTCCTGCTCTACGTGAACATCGGCAACGCCACCGGGATCGCGCTGTTCGGCTCGCGCGGGGGTCTGATCCTCACGTATCTGACCTTCTCGCTGCCGTTCTCGATCTGGATGCTGATCGGGTACTTCGACTCGGTGCCCCGTGATCTCGACGAGGCGGCGCTGGTGGACGGCTGCGGGCCGCTCGGGGCGCTCTTCCGCGTCGTCGTTCCCGCGGCGATCCCGGGCATCGTCGCGGTCGCCGTGTACGCCTTCATGACCGCCTGGGGCGAGGTGCTGTTCGCGTCGGTGATGACCAACGACGACACCCGCACGCTCGCCGTCGGCCTCCAGGGCTACTCCACGCTCAACGACGTGTACTGGAACCAGATCATGGCCGCCTCGCTGGTCGTCAGCGTCCCCGTGGTGGCCGGCTTCCTGCTGCTCCAGCGCTATCTCGTCGCCGGTCTCACGGCGGGAGCCGTCAAGTGACCGGCCCCGCCGAGGACATCGACACCATTGACGACGAAGGGACTTCAGTGACCATCGACCTTGCCGCCCTCCCCGAGGACTTCTTGTGGGGCACGGCCACGTCGGCCTACCAGATCGAGGGTGCCGTCGCCGAGGACGGCCGCTCCGCCTCCATCTGGGACACGTTCTCGCACACCCCCGGCAAGATCGACAACGGTGACGACGGGGACGTCGCCTGCGATCACTACCATCGCTGGCGCGAGGACATCGGCATCATGCGAGGGCTCGGCACCAACGCCTACCGGCTGTCCGTCGCCTGGCCCCGCGTGATGCCGGGCGGCGACGGCCCGGTCAACGCCAAGGGGCTCGACTACTACGACGCGCTGATCGACGGCCTGCTGGAGGCGGGCATCACACCCTCGGTCACGCTCTACCACTGGGACCTGCCGCAGGTGCTCCAGGACCGGGGCGGCTGGCCCGCCCGGGACACCGCGCACCACCTCGCCGCCTACGCGTCGGTGGTCGCGGAGCGGCTCGGCGACCGCGTCCAGCACTGGACCACCCTCAACGAGCCGCTGTGCTCGGCCTGGATCGGCCACCTGGAGGGGCGGATGGCCCCGGGCCTGACCGACCTCACGGCCGCCGTCCGCGCCTCGTACCACCTCCTGCTCGGCCACGGTCTCGCCACGCAGGCGATCCGCGCGGCCGCGCCCGGCGCGCAGATCGGCATCGTCAACAACCTGGGCAGCATCGAGGCCGCCACCGACCGCCCGGAGGACATCGCGGCGGCGAAGCGGCAGGACGGGCACACCAACCGCTGGTGGCTCGACCCGGTGGTCGGCCGCGGCTTCCCCGCCGACATGGTCGAGGTGTACGGGGTCGAACTCCCGGAGGTCGCGGGCGACCTGGAGACGATGGCCGCGCCGCTGGACTGGCTGGGGCTGAACTACTACTTCCCGTCCAGCGTGGTCGACGACCCGACCGGTCCGGCCCCGTACGCACGGCAGATCAGCCGGCCCGGCGTGCCCGTCACGGGCATGGACTGGGAGGTCGAGGCCGCCGGCATCGAGCGGCTGCTGCTGCGTCTGACGAACGAGTACGGCGCCCGCAAGCTGTACGTCACGGAGAACGGCTCCGCCTATCCCGACGTCGTGCGCCCCGACGGTACCGTCGACGACCCGGAGCGCACCGCGTACCTCGAACAGCACCTGGCGGCCTGCGCCTCGGCGGTCCGCAAGGGCGTTCCGCTGGCCGGCTACTTCGCCTGGTCGTTGCTGGACAACTTCGAGTGGGCGTACGGCTACGACAAGCGGTTCGGACTGGTGCACGTCGACTACAAGACGCAGGTACGGACGGTGAAGGGCAGCGGTCACCGCTACGCGGAGATCGTCCGCGAGCACCGCGGGGGCGCGAGCAAGGCGGCCTGAGCCCGGCAGGGTGCAGTGCCGCGACAGGCAACGTTCGCCCCGTCGCGACGCCCGGCACGCTCCCCCAAGCTCTCCGAGCAGGGGGCACCCCCACTCGCCGCACCGGCCGAAAGCCCAAGTACATCCAGTACGAGGACTTCCGGCCGGCACACCGAGAGCACGCTCCCCCAAGCGCTCGGCTTCGCTCGAGCAGGGGGGACCCCCATGGCGCCGCTCCTTGAAGGGCAAACGTTGCCAGCCGCGGCACTAGTAACCGTGATCGGCCGGGGTGTTCGCGCCCCGGCCGATCTCGTCGAGGGCTGTCGTGAACTGCGGGGCCACCGTCGCGCGCACCCAGGCGACCCGTTCGTCGCCGGAGGCGCGGGGGACGGTCTCGATGAGCATGATCAGATAGAGGTAACTGCGGTACAGGGCCAGGCGCTGCCGGGCCGCCCTGTCGAACTCGACCACTCCCCCGCCCTCTTGGTAACCCGTCAGGAAATCGGTGTCCCGACGGATGTCCCCGAGCAGGGCCAGGGAGACGAAGTCGGCGAGCGGGTCGCCCCAGAGCATGCGCTCGCCGTCGATCAGACCGCCGATGCGCGGGCCCGTCTCCGCCCGCTCGACCAGGATGTTCCCCCGCCACAGGTCGAAGTGGACGAGGCGGGGGACGGTGACCTCGTCCAGCGCGTCATGGGCGGTCCGCGCCACGCGGGCCACCTCGTCGACGGGGCGCGGCAGCCAGGCACGGTAGCGGCGGGCGTCGTCCAGGAGCGCTTCGTACATCCCGGTGAAGGCGGTCCGCCAGTCGGGGGCCAGCGGGCCGAGCGCGCCGGAGGGATAGCCGAAGCCCGGGCCGGTCACCTCGTGCAGCCGAGCCACCATGCGCCCCAACTCCCTTCGCAGCGGACCGCGTTCGCCGTCGGGCAGGTCTCCCCAGGGCTCGCCGGGACAGTGCGTCATGAGCAGGTGGCCGTCGCGATGGTCTCCCACCGGCGACGGTGCCGGTACGCCGACGGTGGCGGCCCGGCGGTAGAACTCCGCCTCGGAGAGCAGGAGGTGCCGCTCGTACGCCAGGGCGGGGACGGTGGGCGGCGGCGGGACCTTCAGCACGTAGCGGCTGCCGTCGGCGAGCGTCAGTTCCTCGACGGCGTTGTACGTGCCCCCGGACAGGACCCGGCGGCCGACCAGACCCCCGGGTGGCAGCCCGGCCTCCCGCAGAGCCCGCTCGGCCCGCTCCGCCCCGTCCGCCCCGGCTACCGCGTCCCCCTCGCCCATGGGGCCACTGTGCCAGGTGACCCCACGCGTCCGCAGCCCTCGCGTCACGGCGTCCGCGGGTCCCAAAATCCAGTGGCTCCCTCTCCTGGAACTAGGTACCTTCGACAAAAACCTAGGACAACTAGGTTTTGTCGTCGGCACCGGGAGGCCCCATGAGACCGCTCACCGAGCAGGACATCCGCACCTCGTTCATCAACTGCTCCAGGGGCGAGGCGAAGCGACTCGCGACACCGCGTGATCTCGACGAACGCCCCTGGGGCGAACTGGACTTCCTGGGCTGGCGAGATCCCGGTGCGCCCGACCGCGGCTACCTCGTCACCGAGCGGGAAGGGGGTCTCGTCGGCGTCACCCTGCGTCTCCCGTCCTCCCGGCGCGGGCTCCTGCACCGCAGCATGTGCTCGCTGTGCCTGACGACGCACCCGGGCAGCGGGGTCTCGCTGATGACGGCCCGCAAGGCGGGCGCGGCGGGCCGCGAGGGCAATTCGGTGGGCATCTACATCTGCGCCGACCTGGCCTGTTCGCTCTACGTGCGCGGGAAGAAGTCCCTGGAGTCGGGCAGCCGCTTCGAGGAGACCCTCACGACGGAGCAGCAGATCGCCAGGACGGCCGGCAACCTCTCGGCCTTTCTGGCGAAGCTGCACGGCTGATCCCGCCGCACCGGCCCCGCTCCCGCGGGTGCCCGGGGATCGTCCCCCGCCCCGCCGGAGGGGGCGGGGGACGATCCCGGACGCGTCAGGTGGCGGCCGGCGTCCAGTGCGGGTCCCGGCCCAGGAAGGCGAGCAGCGCCTCGGCCCGGCCGGCCTCCGCCGGTACCTCGCGCGCGGCGGCGAACACGCCGAACGCGTCGCGCAGGTGGTCGGCCAGCCGGTCCGCCGCGAGCCGGACGCCGCCGGCCAGGGCGTCGTCGAGGGGGGACGCCTGGCCGGTCGCCACGGCGATGTCCCAGGCGTGCACGCCCGCGTCCATGGCGGCCGCGGCGGCCGCGACACGGAACGGCAGCGGCCCGAGCGGCGTGGCCACCTCCTCCGCGTCGGGAGACAGCCCCGCGTAGACGTCGGCGACGCCCACGAGGACCTTGTCGAGCTCCGCCGTCACGTCGGCCTCCAGAGCGTCCTGCGGGTGGAAGGCGTCCTCCTCGGGCCACCCGGTGCCGGTGACCGCCGCGCCGTACGCCTGCTGGTCGAGCCGGGCGTGGTTGAGCACCTGGGCCACCGTCCACCCGCCGCACGGCGTCGGCGCCGACCAGGCGCCCTCCGGCACACCGGCGGCCACGGCGCGCAGCCGGTCGTGCGACAGCGTCAGCAGTTCGATGCCCTCGACGTCGCTCATTGCGCTCATTCGGTGCCTCCTGATGCGGTCCGACCCGGTTGACGCCTTCAATCTAGGACCCCTTGCGGACAGGTACGGTCCGCAATCGGCACGTTCGGTACCCGTGTTAAACGGGAAGGCCCGAAGGATGCAAGAGGCACGCGGTGAGTGGACGACATCCGTCGCGAAGATCGTGGAGCGGCGCCGGGAGCCGGTGGTCGTCCAGACACTTCGTTCGACGGCCGCCGCGACGATCGCGTACGTGGTGGCCATCCATCTCAGTCCCGAGCCCGCGCCGCTGACCGCGCCCCTGACCGCGCTGCTGGTCGTGCAGGTCACCCTGTACTCGACGATCACCACCGCGATCCGGCGGGTGAACTCCGTGGTGGTGGGCGTCGTCATCGCCATCGGCTTCAGCAGCCTGGTGGGCCTGACCTGGTGGAGTCTGGGTCTGATCATCCTCGCCTCGCTGGTGGTGGGACATCTGGTCCGGGTCGACGAGTTCGTGCCGGAGGTGGCGATCAGCGCCATGCTGGTCCTCGGTGTCACCCGCGTGGGCAGCACCGCGTGGGCCCGCGTGCTGGAGACGCTGATCGGGGCGGTCGTGGGCCTCGCCTGCAACCTCGTGCTCGCGCCACCCGTGTGGGTGAGCGTGGCCGGGGAGCAGATCGAGGACCTGGCACGCCGGATGCGGCAGCTGATGCTGCGGGTCGGCGAGGGCGCCGTCGCGCACACGCCGTTCCACGTGGCGGCCGAGCGGCTGCACGAGGCCCGCCGGCTCGACAACGACATCGCCGGGGTGGACGCGGCCCTGCGGCAGGCCGAGGACAGTCTGAAGCTCAACCCGCGGGTGCGCGAGGGGCTGCTGCACCGGGTCGTGCTGCGTACCGGTCTGGACACCCTGGAGATCTGCACCGTGGTCCTGCGGGTCATCGCGCGCAGCCTCACCGACCTGGCCAAGGAGCGCGAGCCCAGGCCCCTGTTCGAACCGCAGGCGGGGGCCGTCCTTCAGGAGCTGCTGTCGGAGGTCGCCGACGCGATCGTCAGTTTCGCGGTCCTGGTGACCAGCGACGTCACCCGGAACGCCGCGTCCGCCGAGGAGCGGCTCAGCGCGGAACTCGCCACCGCCGCCGCGACCCGCGACAAACTGGCCCAGCTGTTCCTCGAAGAGGTCCGGCGCGACCCGAGCCAGTGGCAGCTCCACGGCTCCGTGCTGACCGAGGTCACCCGCATCCTCGACGAGCTGGACACCGAGCACCGCACCCGCCGCCTCTTCGAGGAGCTGGACCGCTGCACCCGCGAGCAGCACGAGCGCAGGCCGCGGCTGACCCGGCTGCGGCGCCGGCTGCGTCTGCCGCACCGGAACCGGAACCGTTCCACCGCCTCCGGGCGTTCTAGGTGAGGAGTTCCGTGAGAGGAAAGGGCACGAAGCCGTGGCGGTGAGCCGCCCGGCGGCGGCAGGAGAACGAGGGGGCGGGCGGATGACCGAGGACACCGTGCGGATCGACGGGAACGCACTGCGGCTGCCGGGCGGGGTGCAGGTGCGGTTCATACGGACACTGCGCCTGCCCGAGACGGGCACGCACGCGTTGCCGCCGGGGCTGGGCGAGTTCCCCGTCCGGCGCGTCGAGGACTACGGGGACCGGGTGCCCGCCGAGTGGCGGGCGCGCGGCGGCGTGATGCTGCCGGTGTATCTGCGCGAGGCCATGTGGCTGAGTTTCGCCGGGACGGCGGAGCCTGCCGCGTTGCAGGTGGGCGTCGGCAAAGTGTGCGCCGTGTCCGGCAAGCCGTGGACCTCCCGGCTCACCCGTGACCCGCAGAACTATGTGTGTCTCCCCCGGCAGCCGTGGCTCGACGGCATCAACTCCGGCAAGGGGACGGTCCGCCAGTTCGTGGCCGTGCCACTGGGACTGGGCGCGACGGTCGAGGGCCAGGTCACCGGCGAGGAGGTCTGGGGCGGTGTCCAGCTCCAGTCGTTCCCGCTCGAGGCCGGGGAGCTGGCCGCGTGGCGGGAGGCGGAGCGCCGCAAGGCGGAGGAGCGTCTGCGGATGCCTCCGATGCCTCCTTCGGTCGGCGCGTACGGCGGCGCCATGCCGATGGCCGCGCCGCCCGCTCCCGGCGCCGCGCCCGGAGCCGGGCGTCCCGGGGGTGCCCCGCGTGCGCGCAGCGCCCCGGCGATGGGTCTCGGCGTCGGCGGTTCGATGCGCCAGGAGGTCTACCGCGACGACCGGCCGCTGAAGGCCTGGGCCAAGGAGCCGGCCGGACGCGTGTTCGTCCACCTCGTGACACCGCCGGAGTGGCGCCGCATCACCGGCGAGGCGCCGCCGCCGTCCCCGGTGGACCGGGCCGCGTACACCCGCGCGGGGCTCCCCTGGTTCGACTACTACGACCAGGACGCCGCCGATCTGGCGCCCCCGGACGAGCTCGGTTCGGTGCAGCCGGTCGGCGACTGGCTGGGCGACGACCACGAGCCCTGGCAGCAGCCCTCGCCCCATCAGGTGCAGCCGCTCGGCGACGCGCCGGGCAAGCCCGTCGGGGACGGCGACTGGTAGTTCGCGGCGTTGCGCGGGGCGCAACGCGCGGGACCGTTGTTGCACGTGAGGGGTGTCGCACGCCAAGGTGGCCGTTCCGGCCGAGGCAACCGACACCCCGAGGTGCAGGCATGAGCAGTGGTGCAGGGCCGTCGCGCGGCACGGGCGGCGGCTGGACCAGACGGCGTTTCGTCGGCGCGCTGGCGGGGGCCGCCGCGATCACGACGGCTTCGGCATGCGCGGCGCCCCGGGCGGACCCCGCCGGGACGACACCGCTCCCGAAGGCGCCGGCGGACGGTCCCTCCGCTTCTGCGTCCGCGCCTTCGTCCCCGGCTTCCGCGTCCGCGCCTTCGTCCCCGGCTCCCGCCTCCGGTCCGCGTCCGCTGTTCCTGGGCACCTACACCTCGGGCGACGGCGGCGGGAAGGGGATCGGTGTCGCCACGTACGACGCGGCGACCGGCGCGATCACCGGCGGCGGCGTGGTGACGGGCGTCGCCAACCCGTCCTTCCTCGCGGCGCATCCGGACGGCCGGACGCTGTACGCCGTCGCCGAGCAGAACGCGGGCGCGGTGACGGCCGTCCGTCTCCCGGGGAACGAGGTGCTCGGCAGCCGCTCCACCGGGGGCTCGGGCCCCTGTCATCTGTCGGTGCATCCGAGCGGCCGCTGGCTGCTGAGCGCGAACTACGCCTCGGGCAGCGTCGCGGTGCATCCCGTCGACGCGTCCGGCGCGCTCGGCGAGCGCACCGATCTGGTCACGCACACGTCCCCGGCACCCGGTCCCGGCCAACAGGGCCCGCACGCGCACCAGTTCGTCACCGCCCCGGACGGCGGGCACCTGCTCGCCGTCGACCTGGGCACCGACACGGTGTACAGCTACCGTCTCGACGAGAGCCGGGGCACGCTCACCGAGGTCTCCCGGGCGCGGACGAGGCCGGGCGCGGGCCCGCGCCATCTCACGTTCCACCCCGGCGGCGGGTACGCCTATCTCGCCAACGAGGCCGACGACACGGTGACGGTCTGCGGCTACGACCCCGCGACCGGCCGCCTCTCGGTGGGCGAACCGCAGTCCACGGGCACGGGAAGCGGGACGAGTTACCCGGCCCAGCTCCTGGTGACGCCGAACGGTTCGTACGCGTTTCTCGCCAACCGGGGCCACAACAGCCTGACGCGGTACGCGATCGAGGCGGGCGGCGCCCGGCTGCGGCTGCTGGACACGGTGCCCGTGGACGGCGACTTCCCGCGTCACATCACGTTCTCGCCCGACGGACGGCTGCTGTTCGCGGCGAACCAGCGGTCGAGCACGGTCACGGTGTTCCGGGTCGACCAGGAGAGCGGTGAACTCCGGCGCGTGGGCAAGCCGTTCGCCTCACCCCTCGCGGTCTGTGCGCTGCCGCTGTAGGGGACGGGGGCAGGAGGCGAGGCTCGCCTGCGTGAGCAGGACGTGCATGCGCTCGGTGAGCTGGGAGACGTCGTCGGCGGGTGCGTGGAACGGCAGGCGCACATCGCCGTTTCCGCGCGCGCGTTCGATGCGCAGGGTGAGTCCGTGGCGGTCGACGGCGAGGGGCTGGACGCGCACGGCGCCGTGCAGGCTGTCCGGTTCGACGAGGCGAGTAAGCCGCTCGACGGCGTCCGGGTGGGCGTCGGCGAGATGGGTGAGGAGCTGGGCCTCGGCGAGGGCCAGCGGGTCGGGCCGGGCCTCGGCCAGTTCGTCCAGGTCGACCACGACCGTCCCGCCGGGCCGGCGCAGCACGGCGCGGGTGGTGCGGAACGAGAGCTGTCCGTCCTCGGGGACGAACCAGCCGGCGAGCCAGAGCCGGGCCCGGACCCGGTTCCGTACGGGAACCGGTGCGACATCGGCGAACTCCAGGACGGCGGACGGTTCTCCGCGCGGGGAGCAGATGGCCGCGGCGAGCAGCGCGCTGTCCTCGGGCACCCGCAGGAGCACCCGGCCGTCCGTGGTGACGGAGTGCGAGCCGAAGAACTCCTCCCGGCCGCCCTCGGCGCTCACCGCGCAGGACCAGGCCGCGGCGAGCACCGAACGGGCGTGCTCCGCCGCGGCGGGCGCGGCCGTCCAGGTGTCACGGTCACCCATCAGCTTCCTCCTTAGGTAAGGCTTGCCTAACCTATCGAAGATCGGGGCGTACGCCAACCACGCCTCGTCGGCCGAACGGCCGACCGTGGATCCACGCCCGCCGAAAGAGGAGCCGCGGTCACCGGTCCGGCCGGACCTCAGGGCGTGATCGCGCCGAGCAGCGCCCGCGCGCACAGGTCCCGCACCTGGTCACGCGTCAGGTCCGCGCCCCGGAGCCACTCGAGGCACACGGCCGTGGTGAAGGCCAGCCACCCGCGGACGGCGATCCGCAGTTCGGGCCGGTCCTCGCAGGACCGGCCGAGCTCGGGATCCGCGGCGAGGGCCGAGAGGATCTGCGTCTCCTGCGCGGCCAGCGCCTGCTGGTAGACCCTGCGCACCGCCTGGTCACCGGCCGCGTCGGCACGGTGGAAGGCGCGGAACCCGTGCGCGTGCTCCTCCACGTACCCGAGGAAGGTGTCCAGACCCGCGCCGAGCTGCTCACGCACCGGGACACCGGGCACCGCCGCGGTCATCCGCAGCATCCGCCCGCTCTCGCGCTCGACCACGGCGGCGAAGAAGTCCCGCTTCGTCGGGAAGTAGTGGTACAGGAGTCCGCGCGAGACTCCCGCGATCTCGGCGACCTGCTCGATCCAGACGTCGTCGTACGGGCTCTCCGAGAACAGACGGGCACCGACCGACAGCAACTGCTCCCGGCGCTCCTCCGTACTGAGCCGGCGGCGTCCGCGCTCCCCCTGCTTCCCCGTCATGCCCGCACCTTACTTGACGCCGGTTCAACAACGGGATCAGACTGAACACCGCTATTGAACTCGCGTACAACAGACTCAACCCGCCCGAGTCACAAGGGAGATGGCGTCATGACGGAGACGAAGGAGGCGGCGCGGCCCGGGGGGTTCCGCAGCGCGGAACTGGGCTGGCCGGAGCTGTACCGCATCCCGCACCCGCCGCGCCGCGTCCCCCTGGTCGGCGACGTACTCGGCGCCGGCGTCCGTTCCCCGCTCCAGGACTCCATGAAGTTCGGGAAGCGGCTCGGACCGATCTTCCGGCGCCGGGCCTTCCGCAACGAGATCGTCTTCGTCTGGGGCGCGGACCTCGCCGCCGAACTCGCCGACGAGGCACGGTTCGCGAAACATGTGGGCCTGGGAGTCGCCAACCTCCGTCCGGTCGCCGGCGACGGACTGTTCACCGCCTACAACCACGAGCCCAACTGGCAGCTCGCGCACGACGTCCTCGCCCCCGGTTTCAGCCGCGAGGCCATGGAGGGCTACCACCCGATGATGCTGGCCGTGACCGAGCGGCTGACGGACCACTGGGACCGGGAGCAGGCCGCGGGCCGCGCGGTGGACGTGCCCGGCGACATGACGAAGCTGACCCTGGAGACGATCGCCAGGACCGGCTTCGGCCATGACTTCGCCTCCTTCGAGCGCTCCCGCCCGCACCCCTTCGTGAACGCGATGGTGGGCACGCTGACCTACGCGCAGCGCCTCAACGTCGTCCCGGTCCCGCTGGCACCCTTCCTGTTGCGGGGCGCCTCCCGGCGCAACGCGGCCGACATGGCCTACCTCAATCGGACGGTCGACGCCGTGGTGGCCTCCCGCCGGGCCGGCGGCGAGGGCGACCTGCTCGACCGCATGCTGGAGACGGCACACCCCGGGACCGGGGAGCGGCTCACCCCCGAGAACATCCGCCGCCAGGTCATCACCTTCCTGATCGCCGGGCACGAGACCACCTCGGGCGCCCTGTCGTTCGCCCTGCACTACCTCTCCCGGTACCCGGAGGCCGCCGCCCGCGCGCGTGCCGAGGTCGAACGCGTCTGGGGCGGCACGGACCGGCCGGGCTACGAGCAGGTCGCCAAGCTCCGCTACGTCCGCCGGGTCCTCGACGAGTCGCTGCGCCTGTGGCCGACGGCCCCCGCGTTCGCCCGCGAGGCCCGGGACGACACCCTGCTCGGCGGTGTCCACCCGATGCGGCGGGGGGCGTGGGCGCTGGTCCTGACCGCGATGCTGCACCGCGACCCGCAGGTGTGGGGTGCCGACGCGGAGAAGTTCGACCCGGACCGCTTCGACGCGAAGGCGGTACGGGCCCGGCCCGCGCACACCTTCAAGCCGTTCGGCACCGGAGTGCGCGCCTGTATCGGCCGCCAGTTCGCGCTGCACGAGGCGACGCTGGTCCTCGGACTGCTGCTGCGCCGCTACGACCTGCGGCCCGACCCCGGCTACCGGCTGCGGGTGGCCGAGCGGCTGACCCTGATGCCGGAGGGACTGCGCCTGCACCTCGAACAGCGTGCGCCGGTGGTACCGGGGCGGGCGGCGACCCTGGCCGGCGCGTCCGAGTGAGGCCCACGCTCCCGGCCCGGGAGGGTGTCCAGCTTTCCGGGCCGGAAGGGTGTCCCGCTTTCCGGGCCGGAAGGGTGTCCCGCTTTCCGGTCCAGGAGGGTGTCCCGCTTTCCGGCCCGGGAGGTCCCCCTGCTCGGAAATCCCCTCAGCTGTGAGCGGTCCAGTGGCCGGGGCGGCCGACCGATTCCGGGAGCCGGGTGCCGGCGCTGCCGCGGGCCGCGTCGAGCTGCGGCTGGGTGAGGAAGACGGCCCCGGTCAGATCGGCGTCGGTGAGGTCGGCGTCCCGGAGGTCGGCGCCGATCAGATCGGCGCCGCGCAGATCCGCCCCGGTCAGATCGGCGGCGATGAGCAGCGCCCCGCGCAGGCTCACACCGCGCAGGTCGGCGCCCTGGAGGCGAGCGCCCATCAGATCCGCGCCGCGCCGGTCCTTCTTCCTGCCCCCGCCGGCGCTCGCACGCACGAGTTCGCTGGCCCGCAGGAGCAGTTCGCCGGCGTCCTGCCGGTGCGGGCCCACATCCAGCGCGGCCAGTTCCTCCGGGGTCTGCCGGGTGAGGTGCTCGATCGTGGAGACCAGGCGCCGGATGTCGTCGTGCACCGGACGCGCCGCGGGGAGCGTCAAGGCCTCGCCCAGGTGCCGGAGCAGTTCGTGGAGGTGGCGCACGACGGGGAACACGTCGAACATCCGCCGGGCACGCTCCTCGGACCCCGAGCGCCAGTCCTCGCCGCCGAAGACCACCTGGGAGACGTGCTGCCCGGCGCCGAAGCAGTCGTAGACCGTGCAGCCCGTGAAGCCCGTCCGCCGCAGCCGGGTGTGGATGCCGCACCGGGAGTCGCTCCGCAGATTCGGGCAGGGCTCGCCCGCGCCCTTGTCGATCGCGAAGTCGGCCGAGCGGGCGAAGGGCAGGGCGACGCAGCACAGCCCGAAGCACCGGTCGCAGTCGGCTCGCAGTTCGGATCGCGGGTCGGATCGCGGGTCGGGGGAGGTGCCGCCGTACTCGTGCATGATCTCCAGCCTACTCAGCCCGAGCGTGCCCTGAACCGAGCCGACCTGACGTCCCTGGTCCCGCGCCGGGTGTTCCTCCCCTCCCCGTCCGGATGTTCCACGGCGGCACCGGGTATCGAGACCGCCATGGACTCCACAGCGCTCCCCGGCCTCCCCGCCCCTCCCCCGCTGGGCGCGAGCGCCCTGCCCGCCGGGACGTACGACGGCTCGCTCGTGCTGGTCACCGGTGGCGGCACCGGACTCGGGTGGGCGATCGCGGCGGAGTTCGCCCGGCTGGGCGCCGATCTTCTGATCGTCAGCCGCCGCGAGCGGCATCTGGCCCCCGCCCGCGCGGAGTTGGCGAAGCTGGGCACCCGGGTCAGATCCGCGGTCTGCGACATCCGGGACCCGAAGCGCGTCTCCGAGGTGTTCGACGGATGCGCGCTGCCCGACGTACTGGTCAACAACGCGGCCGCCAACTTCCCCGTCCCCACCGAGGACATGTCTCCGAACGCCTGGCAGGCGGTCGTCGACATCACCCTCACGGGAACGTTTCTGATGACCCGTGAGTTCGGCCGACGGCACCTGGCGGCGGGCACGCCCGGGTCGGTCATCGACGTCGGCGCGTCCTACGCCTGGACCGGAGGCCCCGGTTTCGCGCACAGCGCGGCGGCCAAGGCCGGCGTGGAGAGCCTCGTGCGGACCCTGGCCGTCGAGTGGGGACCGTACGGCATCCAGGTCAACGGTCTGGTACCGGGGCTGATGCCGCACGAGGACATGACGGAGGACATCCGCGGCAACCTGGCCCGGGCCGAGGCCGGCACGGCCGGCACGAACGCCGAGGGCGACGGCCGGGACGGGGACGGCCACGCTCGGGACGGGGTGTCCGACGCGCTCGGCCGGCGGCAGCCGGCCCTGCGTGTCGGCGCACCCCGTGAACTCGGCTGGGCCGCCACCTTCCTCGCGTCTCCCTACGCCCGCTTCATCACCGGTCACACCCTGGTGGTCGACGGCGCCAACTGGCAGCGCAGGGACCTGGTCGCCCCGCCGGTCACGCCGGTGCGGGACCAGCTGGGGCGTGGTCCCTTCACCGGCTGACCGTCACTCCCCCGGCTTCGCCCCACCGAGATCGAGACGGGCGAGCCGCTCGGGGTCGGCCAGGATGTACATCGCGACGATCCTGCCGTCGGCGACGGTGACACCCATGACCGACTGCGGCCGGCCGTCCACGATCGCGACGACCCCCGCCTCCCCGTTGACCCGGACGAGCCGCGAACTCGCCGCGAACCGGCGGAAGGCCAGCGCCTGCCCTGCCACCGCCTCGGCGCCGCGCACCAGTTTGGACACGGTCACACCGCCGACCAGCGCGCCCGCGTCGGCGCGCAGCACGACATCGGGATCGAGGACGGCGACGAGCGCCTCGAAGTCCCCGCCGCGTGACGCGGCGAGGAAGGCGTCCAGGACCTCCCGCTGCCGGATGACGTCCCGCTCGGGCTCGGGAGCGGCTCCCTTGACGCGGCGGCGTGCCCGGCTGGCGAGCTGACGGGTCGCGGCCGGGTTCCGGCCCACCACGGGCGCGATGTCGTCGAAGGGCACCGCGAACATGTCGTGCAGCACGAACGCGAGCCGCTCGGCGGGCTCCAGGGTCTCCAGGACGACGAGGAGGGCGAGTCCGACCGAATCGGCCAGCAGCACCTCCTGTTCGGGGTCGATCCGGTCCAGGGGGCTGACGACGGGGTCGGGGACGAAGGTGCCGGAGGGTTCGAGCGGGTCCTCGCGGCGCGCGGCGCGGGAGCGCAGCATGTCCAGACACACCCGGCCGGTCACGGTGGTCAGCCAGCCGCCCAGGTTCCTGATCTCGTCCGGGTCGGTGCGGCCGAGCTTCAGCCACGTCTCCTGGACGGCATCGTCCGCCTCGCTCAGCGATCCCAGCATCCGGTAGGCCACCGCCCGCAGCCGGCCCCGGTGCTCCTCGAACCTGTCCGCGAGAAGTTCACTGTCGTGCATCGGTTCCCCCCTGCCTGTCTCGTCGTACACAACAGTGACCGATCAAAACACGTGGGTCACTTTCCCTCGAAGCGGGGCGCGCGGCGGGCACCCCTGGCCGCGTATCCCTCTCCCGCGTCGTCGGAGGTGAGGGTGAGCGCGGCCGACAGGGCGGTCCGGTCGAGAGCGGCGGTCAGCGGGGCCTCGGCGTAGGCGTCGATGTCGTGCTTGACGGCCTGCACGGCGAGCGGCGCGTTCGCCGCGATCTCCGCGGCGACGGCTCGGGCCGTCTCGTCCAACGCGGCTTCTTCCGTGAGGAGTTGGACCAGGTGCAGGCGTTCGGCCGTCGCCGCGTCCAGCCGTCTCCCGGTCAGCGCGAGGAACTTCGCCCACCCGGCGCCCGCCTCGCGGGCGATCCGCAGGTCCCCTCCGGCGTCGACGGCGAGCCCCAACTGCGCCTCGGGCAGGGCGAACACGGCACCGTGGGAGGCGATCCTGATGTCCGCCATCAGCGCGAGCTCGAACCCGAAGCCGAGGCAGTAGCCCTGGACGGCCGCGACGACGGGCTGCGGCAGCCGCGCGAAGGCCGCGAAGCGCTCATGGGCCCAGCGGATGCCCTCGTAATAGGCGCGGGCGCGCTCGGCACCCGAGCGGCCGGTGATCGCGCCGCCGGGGGCGCTCACGTCGATCCCCGCGCAGAAGGCACGCCCCTCGGCCCGCAGGAGCACCGCCCGGACCGAGGGGTCGAAGCGGATCCGGTCGGCGACCAGGCCGAGTTGGCGGGTGGACTCCCAGCTCCACGCGTTGAGTTTCGCCGGCCTGCACAGGGTGAGGACGCCGATCCCGTCCTCGACGTCGAGGCGGAGCCGTTCCTCGCCCACCGGGATGTCCGTGCGGGTGGTGTCGATCATGCCTGCCCCCTCAGGATTCTGACGGTCCATCAGAATCCTAGAGGAGGTCGGGCGGCTCAGACGTCGTCGCGCGTGAGCGCCAGCAGCCGGTCCAGGACGCGCGGGCCGCCGGCCCGTACTCCGTCGTGCTCGAACTCGTCGGTCACCCAGGTGCGCAGGCCCCGGACGGCGCGGGCGGTGGCCAGGGAGTGACCGGCGTCGACGTACATGTCGTCGTGGTAGACCGCCGCCGCGACCGGTACCTCGTTCACGGCGAGGCGGGCCGGGTCGTACAGCGGTGCCCAGTCGGTACGGGCGGCCAGTTCCTCGGCGGTGTCGCGCAGCGGGCGCAGCGCCGGGTCGGTCTCGAACATCCAGGGGTGCACGGACTCGCCGGTGAACAGCAGCGGCCCGTCGTCCGCGAGGGCCTTGGCCGCGTCGAACTGGGGGAACTCGGCGCGCACCCGCTCGGCGGACCAGGCGGTGGGGCGGCCGCCCTGGGCGTAGATGGCCTCGTGGACGAGCGCGTACAGGGGGTGGCCCGCGTACGACAGAAGCGCCTGGACCTCCTCCTGGAAGGCGTCGGAGAGGGCGGGGCCCTGCGGGGTGCGGACGAAGGCGTCCTCCAGCAGGTAGTGCAGGCGGTGGCTGCCGTCGCTGCCGCCGAGGAGGATGCCGAGCGACTGGAAGGCCTCGGCGGTCAGGCGGTAGCCGCCGCTCAGCACCGGCTCGTGCTGGAGCAGGTACTCCGCGATGCGGCGGGCGCGCTCGACGTCCTGCGGGTAGCGCGCGTAGTGCGCGGCGACCTTGCGCTCGATGCGCGGGTAGGCGGCGCGGTAGACGTCGTCGGCGTGCCCGTCCAGGGAGGGCAGGCCGCCGGTGATCACGGCCGCGCTCAGGCCCTCGGGGGCGCTGGAGAGGTAGCGCACGCCGCAGAAGCCGCCGAAGCTCTGGCCGAGGACCGTCCAGGGCGCTCCGCCGGTGAGTCCGGGCCGGATGGCCTCGCAGTCGCGGACGATGGAGTCGGCGCGGAAGAGCGCGAGGTGGTCGGCCTGCTCGCGGGGGCCGCCGCGCAGCGGGAGCGTCTGCCGGTTGGCGGGCGTGGAGTGTCCGGTGCCGCGCTGGTCGAGCAGCAGGACGCGGAAGTCCTTCAGGGCCCGGTCGAGCCAGGCCTGACGGCCGACGAAACGATTCGCCCCGAAGCCGGGGCCGCCCTGGAGGTAGACCATCCACGGCAGGTTCTGGTGCGCCTTGTCGCTCGCGACGACCTCGCGGGCGAACAGTTCGATGGTCTCGCCCGCCGGTCGGTCGTGGTCGAGAGGCACGGTGAAGCGGTGGTCGGTGAGGACGACACCGGGCTGGCGGTAGCTGACGGTCAACAGGTCTCCCGAGACGTACGGATTCCAGGCTGCGTCCCAGTTGAGCACATGTCGCCCGGGCTCCGCGGCCGGGGATCGGGAAAATGAACTGAACAGTGACTCAGCAGTCCGGTGACGGGGAACTGAACCGCTGGTCAGCGCGCCGCCAGGCTGGAGCGGCGCACGACCAGTTCCGGCTGGAGCACGACACGGCGGTGTTCGTGCGGCGTGGGCGCGGTCTCCGCGTCGATCTCCTCCAGGAGCAGCTCGGCCGCGAGGGCTCCCATGGTCACGGCCGGCTGGCGCACGGAGGTGAGCGGGACGGCGGCGGCGGCCGCGAACTCGATGTCGTCGTAGCCGACGATCGCGAGGTCGTCGGGCACACCGACGCCGGCCGCGTACATGGCCTGCAGGAGGCCGAGGGCGAGCAGGTCGTTGGCGCAGAAGACGGCGGTGGGCCGCTCGGCGAGGCCGAGGAGCCGGGCGCCGGCGTCGCGCCCGGCCGCCACGTCGAGGCGCTCGGTGGGCAGCTCGCGCAGGTTCTCCGGGCCGAGGCCGGCCTCGCGCAGGGCGTTCAGGGCGCCCGTACGGCGGTCCCTCACCTGGCTGAGTCCGGGCGGTCCGCTGACGTACGCGATCGAGCGGTGTCCGGCGTCCACGAGGTGCCGGACGGCCAGCGCGCCGCCCGCCACGTCGTCGACCGAGACCGAGCACTCGGTGGTGCCCTCGGCGACCCGGTCGACCAGCACGAAGGGGATGCCGTTGCGGCGGAAGGCCTCGATGTTGCGTCCGCTCGCGTCGGACGGCGTCAGCAGCACCCCGCGCACCCGCTGCTCGGCGAAGAGCGACAGATAGTCGGCTTCCTCGCTCGGGGACTGGGCGCTGTTGCAGACCATCACCCCGAGTCCGGCCTCCCGCGCGGCGCGCTCGGCGCCCCGGGCGACGTCCACGAAGAACGGGTTGCCCATGTCGAGGACGAGGAGCCCCATGATCCGGCTGCGTCCGGCCCGGAGCTGGCGTGCGGACTCGCTGCGTACATAGCCGAGCCGGTCGATGGCGGACAGGACGCGTGCCCTCGTCTCGGAGGCCACCGAGTCGGGGCGGTTGATCACGTTCGAGACCGTGCCGACGGAGACTCCGGCGGCACGGGCGACGTCCTTGATACCCACCGACTGGGCCATCAGGCGGGAACCTCCGGGAGAAGAGCGAGTAGCGGCGGGCAGACCCTCACATTACCCGCGAGCGGGCCACGGACAGCGGTCATGAGGGCAGCCGGAAATCGATGACGTGCAGGGCCGAGGGCGTGGTCCCGCCGGCCTTCTCCTGGTACATCACGGACAGCGTTCCGTCCTGTGGGACGCGTGTCTCGTCGATGACGACCTCGCCGAAGGCGTTCAGGCCGGCGCCGTCGAACAGGAGTTTCCAGTCGGTGTGCCCGGAGGCCTTCGAGGCGCCCGCGATCCGCCCGAACGGCAGGATCGCGTAGGCGTTGTCGTACCGGTCCAGAACCAGTCTGGTGCGCTGGCTGGAGTTCAGGGTGACCGGGATCTCGGTCTTGGTCCAGCCGCCCGAGGAGTTCTTGCGCAGGTGGAAGGCCCGGCCGTTGGCGGTGCGGTCCCTCACGTAGCCGGTGGTGCACTGACCGAAGCGTCCGGGCACATAGCTGATGATCGCGTGCGGCAGACCCGCCGAGTCGGTGGCCTGGCTCTCCTGGTTCATCAGGGAGTGGTCGGGGTCGAGGGAGTCGACGACGAGTCCGGCGTCGGTGACGGCGACGGTGCCCGAGGTTCCGGTGGTGCCGACGACGGTGCCCGCGTCGTTGCGCCAACTGCGGCCCCGGTCGGTGGAGTAGACGTAGCCGGTGTCGTGGTTGGTGATGCCGCCGGCGTTGCACATCACGGCGGCGTTCTGCTCGCGCCAGGTGAAGAAGGAGTGCAGCCGGCCGTTCACGTCGTAGTCGATCCCGTGCAGGTACATGTTGCGGGCGGTGCTCGATCCGTGCGCGCTGGTGTAGGTCCCGGTGGAGGCGGACCATTCGCCGAGCGCCGTCCAGGACGAACCGTCGTACTCCGCGAGGGCGTTGCGCCCGTTCCCGGAGACGCCGACGCGGTAGCTGAGCTGGAGGCGGCCCTCGGGCGTCGCGACGAACTGCGGGTAGGTGAACCGCGTGGTGAGGGCGAGGCCGTCCAGGGAGGTCTGGACGGCCCCGAGGACGGCTGAGGTCCAGGCCGTCGAGGCGGGACTGTCGAGCAGCCCGGCCACCGATTTGACGTAGAAGAAGCCGTCGCTGTGCGAGTCCATGTTCAGGTGCAGCCGGCCGTCGGTCCGGGAGACTCCCATGGAGATGACGTTGTGGGAGTCGTCGCTCTTGAGCTTGTGGCCGAGCGTGATCCTGGACCAGGTGGTGGCGCCGAGCGCACGGCGGGCGACGACCGCGCTGCGGTCGGCGGTGTACCAGGCCGCGTACTGATAGCCGCGGTAGGTCAACAGGCCGTTCTTCTGGAACGAGTTGTTGTTGACCAGCCCGTCGTAGGAGACGAAGTAAATCGCCTGGGAGTCGAGTTGGGTGGTGCCGGACGGGGTGACGGAGGGGCCGGGGGTGGCCGCTCGCGCCGTCCGCGCGGTGAGGGCGGGGCCTGCCACGGCGCCCAGCAGGGCCGTCGTCAGTACGGTGCGTCGTCTCATGTACGGGCTCCTCGATCGGACTGCGGACGGGTGGGTCGGGGCTGTTCGGGCAAGCCGGGCAGGCTCTTCCGGGCGAGGGGAACACCTCGCCCGTTTCACGCGAGGGGGAACACCTCGGCCGATCAGGCGAGGTGGAACACCTCGGTGAGGGGTCTCATGGCCTCGTCGGGTCTGGCGCCGTCCAGCGCGGTGAAGAACGGCGCCATCTCCGTCTGCCAGCGGGCATTGACATCGGTGGCTTCCATCGCGGCCCGCGCGGCCGCGAAGTCCTCGGTCTCCAGGTAGCCGACCAGCAGGCCGTCCTCGCGCAGGAAGAGCGAGTAGTTGTGCCACCCGGTGGCCGAGAGGGCGTCGAGCATCTCGGGCCACACGGCGGCGTGCCGCTCGCGGTACTCGTCGAGGCGGTCCGCACGGACCTTCAGCAGAAAGCACACACGTTGCATCGATGACCCTCCGGGGCCCGCGAGCCGGACCGGACGGACCGTCACGACGCCGGAGCGTGAGGACGTCGGCGGACCGGCGGCCGGACCGTCAGAAGTTGAACTGGTCGATGTTCTTCGCGTCGAAGACGGTCGGCTTGCCGAGGCTGATCACGCCGTCCTTGCCGATGGTGAACGAGCCCATGTCGCCGGCCTTGAAGGTCTCGCCCTCCTTGCCGGTGATCTGCCCCGAGGCGAGCGCCACGGCGGTGCGCGCGGCCAGCTCGCCGAGCTTGGCCGGGTCCCACAGCTCGAAGCCCTCGACCGTGCCGTTCTTGACGTACTTGCGCATGTCGTTGGGGGTGCCGAGGCCGGTCAGCTTGACCTTGCCCTTGTACTTGGAGCCGGACAGGTACTGGGCCGCCGCCTTGATGCCCACCGTGGTCGGGGAGATGATCCCCTTCAGGTTCGGGTGTTCCTGGAGCAGCCCCTGGGTCTGCTGGAAGGACTGCTGGGCCTCGTCGTTGCCGTAGGCGACCTCGACCAGCTTCATGTCCTTGTACTTGGGGTCCTTCAGCTCCTCCTTCATGAAGTCGATCCAGGTGTTCTGGTTCGTCGCGGTCTGCCCGGCGGACAGGATCGCGATCTCGCCCTTGTAGCCGATCTGCTCCGCGAGCAGCTGCACCTCGGTGCGGCCCAGGTCCTCGGCGCTGGCCTGCGAGACGAAGGCGTTGCGGCAGTCGGCCTTGGTGTCGGAGTCGTAGGTGACGACCTTGATCTTGTTCGTCATGGCCTGCTTGAGCGCGGTGCACAGGGCGCCCGGGTCCTGCGCGGAGACCGCCATCGCGTCGACCTGCTGCTGGGTGAGCGTGTTGACGTAACTCACCTGGCCGCTGGTGTCGGTGGCGCTGTTGGTACCGACCTCCTTGTACTTCGAGCCCAGTTCGGTCAGCGCCTTCTCGCCGCCCTTGTCCGCGGAGGTGAAGTACGGGTTGTTGACCGCCTTGGGCAGGAAGCCGACCGTGAGCCCCTTCTTGGTGGCCGCGTTCGGGTCGGCCTTGGCGCCGGCGGCGGCGTTGGAGCCGCCCGAGTCCTTGACGTCGTTCTTGGTGGTGCCACCGCACGCGGTGACGGCCAGGGCGAGGGAGGTGACGGCGGCGAGCGCCGCGCAGGTGCGGCGGATCGATGACTTGCGCATGGGTGAGGGTTCCTTTGCGAGGGTGAGCGGACCGGGGTGACGAGTACGGGGCAGAGCGGAACGCGGTTACGGGATCGGAGTCGGGGCGGCGGCTCTGCGGCCCGCCCTCGCCACGGAGATCTGGCGCCCGACCCGGGGGCCGAGCACGGAGACGACGAGCAGAACGCCGGTGACGACGATCTGCGACTGCGCGGAAACGTTGAGGAGGCTCATCACGTTCTGCATCGAGCCGAGCAGGAAGACTCCCGCTATGGCGCCGCCGAGCGTGCCCCTGCCGCCGTCGAAGTCGATACCGCCGAGCAGGACGGCGGCCACGACGGACAGTTCGAGCCCGGTGGCGTTGTCGTAGCGGGCGCTGGCGTAGTGCAGGGCCCAGAACACGCCGGTCAGGGAGGCCATGAAGCCGGTCGCGACGAACAGCAGCAGCTTCTGCCGCTTGACCCGGACGCCGGCGAACCGGGCGGCCTCCTCGTTGGCGCCGATCGCGAACGCGGAGCGCCCGAAGGGGGTGGCGTGCAGCACGACCACGGCGACGGCGAGCAGCACCAGGAAGAGCGGGAGTGCCTGCGGGACGAAGGTGTCCCCGATGCGTCCGGCCGCGAAGTCCTGGTACTGGACGGGGAAGTCGGTGACCGCGTCGGAGCCGAGCACGATCTGCGCGATGCCCCGGTAGGCGGCGAGCGTGCCGATGGTGACGGCGAGCGAGGGCAGTCCGAGCCGGGTCACCAGCAGGCCGTTGACGAGCCCGCACACCACGCCGAGCACCAGGCAGAGCGGGATGATCGTCTCGATCGCCATGCCCTGGTTCCACAGGGCGCCCATCACCGAGCCGGAGAGCCCGGCCGTGGAGGCGACGGACAGGTCGATCTCGCCGGCCACCACGAGCAGGGTCATGGGCAGGGCGATCAGCGCGATCGGCAGGGTGTTGCCGATCAGGAACGACAGGTTGAGGGCGTTGCCGAAGCCGTCCACGAAGGAGAAGGAGAAGAGCAGCAGGACGATGAGGAGGGCGCCGACGACCGTGTCCCAGCGGACGGCGCGCGCGAGAGCGGAGTCAGCCATGGCGGGCGTTCCTCTTCTTCAGTGCGGAGGCCACGCGCAGCGCGACGATCCGGTCGACCGCGATGGCGAGGATGAGCAGGACGCCGTTGATGGCGAGCACCCAGACGGAGCTGACGCCGAGGGCGGGCAGGACGCTGTTGACGGAGGTGAGCAGCAGGGCGCCGAGCGCGGCTCCGTAGACGCTTCCGGAACCCCCGGTGAAGACGACACCGCCGACCACGACCGCGCTGACGACGGTGAGTTCGTAGCCGTTGCCCGTGCCGGAGTCGACGTTGCCGAACCGGGCGAGGTAGAGGGCGCCCGCGAGTCCGGCGAGTCCGCCGCAGACGACGTACGCGGTGAGGATGCGCCCCCGGACCGGGATGCCGGCGAGCCGCGCGGCCTCCGGGTTCGAGCCGAGCGCGTAGAGCTCGCGGCCGCTGCCGAAGTGCTTGAGGTAGTACGCGGTGACCACCAGGACGGCCAGGGCGATCAGGGCGAGATACGGGACCGCCGAGATGCCGCCGGAGCCGAAGTCGACGAAGCCGCCGGGGAGATCGGCCGCCGTGATCTGACGGGAGCCGACCCAGATGGAGTCGATGCCGCGGATGATGTAGAGGGTGCCGAGGGTGACGACGAGGGCGGGCACCTGGCCGAGGCTGACGAGCAGGCCGTTGACCAGTCCGCAGCCGACGCCGAGCAGCACCGCGAGCGACACCGCGACGACGGGGCTGCCACCGCCCTGCAGCCAGGTGCCGGCGGCGAAGGCACTGACGCCGAGGGTCGAGCCGACCGACAGGTCGACGTTGCGGGTGATGACGACCAGGGACTGGCCGGTGGCGACCAGTACGAGGATGGTCGCGTTCAGCAGCAGGTCCTTGACGCCCTGCTCGGACAGGAACTCGCTGTTGCCCGTCTGGGTGATGGCGATCATCACCAGGAAGACGGCCAGGATGGCGAGTTCGCGCATCTTGAAGACGCGGTCCACCAGCCGGGCGCCGCTCGACCTGGGCACCTCGGTGGCGGGGGCGGGCGTGGGCGCGGTCACCGTCATACGGCGGCCCTCCGGGGGATGATCGGGGTCATTCGGGCAGCCCTCTCGATGGCTGTCATGCGGCGGCCCTCCCGGTGGCGGCGGCCATCACGGATTCCTCGGTGGCTTCGGAGCGGGGGATCTCGGCGGTGATCCGGCCCTCGTGCATCACGAGCACGCGGTCGGCCATGCCGAGGATCTCGGGCAGATCGGAGGAGATCATCAGGACGGCCACCCCGTCGGCGGCCAACTCGCTGAGCAGGCGGTGCACTTCGGCCTTGGTGCCGACGTCGATGCCGCGGGTGGGCTCGTCGACGATCAGCACCTTGGGACCGGTGGCCAGCCACTTGGCGAGAACGACCTTCTGCTGGTTGCCGCCGGAGAGCGTGGCGACGGTGTCGGCGATCCGGGCGTACTTGACCTGGAGCCTGACCGCCCAGTCGAGGGAGCGGCTGCGCTCGGCGCCGCGGTCCATCAGGCCCGCCCTGACCGTCGTACGCAGCCCGGTCAGGCCGATGTTGCGCTCGATGGACATGCCCATCACCAGGCCCTGGGCGCGCCGGTCCTCGGGGACGAGGGCGAGTCCGGCGGCCATGGCGGTGGAGGGGGCGCCGTTCGTCAGCGCGCGGCCGTCGACCTCCACCTCCCCGGCGTCCCAGCGGTCCACGCCGAACACGGAGCGCGCGACCTCGGTGCGGCCCGCGCCGACGAGGCCGGCGAGTCCGACGATCTCGCCGCGCCGGACGTCGAAGGAGACATCGGTGAAGACGCCTTCCCGGGTCAGCCGGCGCACGCTCAGGGCGACTTCGCCCGCCTCGACGTCCTGCTTGGGGTAGAGCTCGTCGAGGTCACGGCCGACCATCCGGCGGACCAGGTCGTCCTCCGTCATGCCCTCCAGCGGCTCGCTGGAGATCAGGGCTCCGTCGCGCAGGGTCGTGACGCGCCCGCAGATCCGGAAGATCTCCTCCAGCCGGTGCGAGATGAACAGCACCGCGGAGCCCTGCTCGCGCAGCGCCCGGACCACGCCGAACAGGCGGGCCACCTCGCTGCCGGTGAGGGCGGCGGTCGGCTCGTCCATGACCAGGACCCGGGCGTCGAAGGAGAGCGCCTTGGCGATCTCGACGATCTGCTGGTCGGCGATGGACAGTCCGCGCGCCGGGCGCTCGGGGTCGAGTTCGACGCCGAGGCGCTTCATGAGGGCCGCGGTCGCCGCGTGGGTGGCCTTGTGGTCGATGCGGCCGAGGGCCCGCCGGGGCTGACGGCCCATGAAGATGTTCTCGGCGATGGAGAGGTCGGGGAAGAGCGTGGGCTCCTGGTAGATCACCGCGATGCCCGCGTCGCGGGCGTCGGCGGGGCCGTGGAAGACGGTGGGTTCGCCGTCCAGCAGCACCTGGCCGGCCTCCGGTCGGTGCACGCCGGCGAGCGTCTTGATGAGGGTCGACTTGCCCGCGCCGTTCTCTCCGGCGAGCGCGTGCACCTCGCCGGGGAACAGTTCCAGGGACACGTCCCGCAGGGCGCGCACGGCGCCGAAGGACTTCGAGATGTCCTTCAGCGCCAGCACCGGGGCCGGTCCCGTGTCGGACGGGTGGGTCATGAGGGGCTCCTCGACGACGCCGGCGGGACGGCCCCCACAGCGTCGTGAAAGGTTTCAATTGGGTTGCCGGGACGTTAGGCATGCGACCCAGGTCACGTCAATGGGTTCGTATCGAAATTCTTCGACCGCCTTGTGTCACAACAGGGTCACGGCAATCGCTCCACGCCGGAGGGGTTGACAGCCCTTCGGGGTGCTCATAGCTTCAGCTTCTGAATCGTTTCAGAGGATGTGTTCAGAAGTCCGCTGAACAGCATGGGCGGACGTCCCGCGGAGCGTCCTTCGGGAAGCGCCCCGGGACACCGCCTCGAACGGTTCGGGAAGCCGTCGGACAAGCCGTCCCCTTCGAAGTCGTAGGAGTCCCGAAGTGACCGAGTTCGCCGCGGTGAAGGCCGCTCTCAAGACCCAGGCCGTCGAGACGCCGTCGTGGGCGTACGGGAACTCGGGGACCCGGTTCAAGGTGTTCGCGCAACCGGGCGTGCCCCGGACCCCCCAGGAGAAGCTGGACGACGCCGCCAAGGTGCACGAGTTCACCGGCGCGGCCCCGACCGTCGCCCTGCACATCCCCTGGGACAGGACCGACGACTACGCGGCGCTCGCCAAGCACGCCGAGGAGCGCGGCCTGAAGCTCGGCGCGATCAACTCCAACACCTTCCAGGACGACGACTACCGGCTCGGCTCCGTCTGCCACCCGGACGCGGCGGTGCGCCGCAAGGCCGTCGGCCACCTGCTCGAATGCGTCGACATCATGGACGCCACGGGTTCGCGGGACCTGAAGCTGTGGTTCGCCGACGGGACGAACTATCCCGGCCAGGACGACCTCCGCGCACGCCAGGACCGGCTGGCGGAGGCGCTGGCGCAGGTCTACGCGCGACTCGGCGACCACCAGCGGATGCTGCTGGAGTACAAGTTCTTCGAGCCCGCCTTCTACGCGACGGACGTCCCCGACTGGGGCACCGCGTACGCGCACTGCCTCAAGCTCGGCCCCAGGGCGCAGGTGGTGGTCGACACGGGGCACCACGCCCCCGGCACCAACATCGAGTTCATCGTCGCCACGCTGCTGCGCGAGAACAGGCTCGGCGCCTTCGACTTCAACTCCCGCTTCTACGCCGACGACGACCTGATGGTGGGCGCCGCCGACCCCTTCCAGCTCTTCCGGATCATGTACGAGGTGATCCGCGGCGGCGGCTTCACCCCGGACGTCGCCTTCATGCTCGACCAGTGCCACAACATCGAGGCGAAGATCCCGGCGATCATCCGGTCCGTGATGAACGTGCAGGAGGCCACGGCCAAGGCGCTCCTCGTCGACGGTGCCGCGCTCGCCGAGGCCCAGCGGACCGGGGACGTGCTGGCCGCGAACGCGGTGCTGATGGACGCGTACAACACGGACGTACGTCCGCTGCTCGCCGAGGTCCGCGCGGAGTTGGGGCTCGACCCCGACCCGGTGGCCGCGTACCACCGCTCCGGGTGGGCGGAGCGGATCGCCTCCGAGCGGGTCGGGGGTACCCAGGCGGGGTGGGGGGCCTAGGGACCCTGGCCCCATGCCGGCACCTCCTCGCTCGCCGTGGGACGCCCCCGGCGGGGTCGGGGCGTCGGCTCCGGCGCCGCCCCCGGCCCACGGGGCGCGGGACTTGAAGGCCGACACCACGCTCTCTCTGTCGCGCGGGCCAGGGTCCAGCCCCGTACCGCGTCTGCCCCGCGAGGCCCGTCGCGGACCGCGGGTCGTCCTGGGCTGATCGCGCAGTTCCCCGCGCCCCTGAAGGACGCTCCTCCTCGCTTCGTTCCCCAGTGAACCCACACACTCTCCTTAAGGACCTGGAACATGGCACCCCATCCCGAAGCCGCCGCTCTGCTCGCCCGGTCGCACCGGCTCGGCGCCGATCCCCGCAACACCAACTACGCGGGCGGCAACGCCTCCGCGAAGGGCACCGACACCGACCCCGTGACCGGCGGTGACGTGGAGCTGATGTGGGTGAAGGGGTCCGGAGGCGACCTCGGCACCCTCACCGAGTCCGGACTCGCGGTGCTGCGCCTCGACCGGCTGCGCGCGATGACCGAGGTGTACCCGGGCGTCGACCGCGAGGACGAGATGGTGGCCGCGTTCGAGTACTGCCTGCACGGCAAGGGCGGCGCCGCGCCGTCCATCGACACGGCGATGCACGGGCTGGTCGACGCCCCGCACGTCGACCATCTGCACCCCGACTCGGGGATCGCGCTCGCCTGCGCGGCCGACGGGGAGAAGCTGACAGCCGAGTGCTTCGGCGACCGTGTGGTGTGGGTTCCGTGGCGCCGGCCCGGCTTCCAGCTCGGGCTGGACATCGCGGCGGTCAAGGAGGCCAACCCGGGGGCCGTCGGCTGTGTCCTGGGCGGCCACGGCATCACCGCGTGGGGCGCCACCGCCGAGGAGTGCGAGCGCAACTCGCTGTACGTCATCCGCACCGCCGAGGCCTTCCTCGCCGACCGGGGAAAGGCCGAGCCGTTCGGGCCCGTCGTCGAGGGGTACGAGGCACTCGACGCGCGGGGCCGCCGCGAGCGGGCCGCCGCGCTCGCGCCGCACATCCGGGCCGTCGCCTCCCAGGACCGCCCGCAGGTCGGCCACTTCACGGACTCCGAAGAGGTGCTCGACTTCCTCGCCCGCGCCGAGCACCCACGGCTCGCGGCCCTCGGAACCTCGTGCCCGGACCACTTCCTGCGCACCAAGGTCAGGCCGCTCGTGCTCGACCTGCCGCCGGCCGCCCCCCTCGACGAAGCGGTCGCCCGGCTCGCGGAGCTGCACGCCGAGTACCGCGTGGAGTACGCCGCCTACTACGAGCGGCACGCGCTGCCCGACTCCCCCGCGATGCGCGGCGCTGACCCGGCGATCGTGCTGGTCCCCGGGGTCGGCATGTTCTCCTTCGGCAAGGACAAGCAGACGGCGCGGGTGGCGGGCGAGTTCTACGTCAACGCGATCAACGTGATGCGCGGTGCCGAGGCCGTCTCGGCGTACGCGCCGATCGAGGAGTCGGAGAAGTTCCGCATCGAGTACTGGGCCCTTGAGGAGGCCAAGCTCCGGCGGATGCCGAAGCCCAAGCCGCTCGCCACCCGCGTCGCCCTGGTGACGGGCGCGGGCAGCGGGATCGGCAGGGCCATCGCCGAGCGGCTGGTGGCCGAGGGCGCGTGTGTCGTGGTCGCCGACCTGAACGCCGAGGGCGCCGAGCGGGTCGCCGCCGGACTGGGCGGTCCCGACAAGGCCGTCGCCGTCGCCGTGGACGTCACCTCCGAGGAGCGGATCGCCGAGGCCTTCGAGGCCGCGGTGCTGGCCTTCGGCGGTGTCGACCTGGTGGTGAACAACGCGGGCATCTCCATCTCCAAACCGCTCCTGGAGACCACCGCGAAGGACTGGGACCTCCAGCACGACATCATGGCGCGCGGCTCCTTCCTCGTCTCGCGCGAGG
This sequence comes from Streptomyces sp. NPDC002698, assembly GCF_042888945.1. Taxonomy (NCBI): domain Bacteria; kingdom Bacillati; phylum Actinomycetota; class Actinomycetes; order Kitasatosporales; family Streptomycetaceae; genus Streptomyces; species Streptomyces sp. NPDC002698. The sequence goes on along the minus strand of NZ_JBIAQM010000037.1, from coordinate 20,802 downwards.
CGGCCCGGGTGATGATCGCGCAGAAGCTGGGCGGCGACATCGTCTACATCGCCTCCAAGAACGCGGTCTTCGCCGGCCCGAACAACATCGCCTACTCCGCGACGAAGGCCGACCAGGCCCACCAAGTGCGGCTGCTGGCAGCCGAATTGGGCGCACACGGCATCCGGGTCAACGGTGTCAACCCGGACGGTGTCGTGCGCGGCTCGGGCATCTTCGCGGGCGGCTGGGGCGCGCAGCGGGCGGCGACGTACGGCATCGAGGAGGAGAAGCTCGGCGAGTTCTACGCCCAGCGGACCATCCTCAAGCGGGAGGTGCTGCCGGAGCACGTCGCGGCCGCCGTGTTCGCCCTGACGGGCGGGGACCTGACGCACACCACGGGCCTCCACATCCCGGTCGACGCCGGCGTCGCCGCCGCTTTCCTGCGATGACGCCGATGAACGCCCCGCGCACCTCCGCACCGCGCGCCTCCTCCGCGCGCACCGCCCCGGCGCGTGCCTACGCCGCCGTCGACCTCGGCGCGTCCAGCGGGCGCGTCATGGTCGGCCGCGTCGGCCCGGACACGCTCGAACTGGCCGAGGCGCACCGCTTCCCGAACCGGCCCGTCCGCGTCCCCGAGGGGCTGCACTGGGACATCCTCGGGCTGTACGCGGGTGTCCTCGACGGACTGCGCGCGGCCGGGCGGGTCGACTCCGTCGGCATCGACAGCTGGGCGGTGGACTACGGTCTGCTGGACGCCGACGGAGCACTGCTCGGCAACCCGGTGCACTACCGCGACGCCCGCACCGAGGGTGTCGCGGAGAAGGTGTGGGCGAGCGTGCCCGCCGCCGAACTGTACGCGGCCACGGGGCTGCAGTACGCGCCCTTCAACACCCTGTACCAGCTCACGGCGGCCCGCTCCTCCGCCCGACTCGCCTCGGCGAAGCACCTGTTGCTCGTACCCGACCTGCTGGCGTACTGGCTCACGGGTGAGATGGGCACCGAGCTCACCAACGCCTCCACCACGCAGTTGATCGACCCGCGGACCCGCGACTGGTCGTACGGCCTGGCGGAACGACTCGGCATCGACCTGCGGCTGTTCCCGCCGCTGCGCCGTCCCGGCGACCCGGCCGGGACCCTGCTGCCGCGCGTGCTGGAGGAGACCGGAATGACCGGCCCGGTGCCGGTGACGACGGTCGGTTCGCACGACACGGCCTCGGCGGTGGCCGCCGTTCCCGCGACCGGGGAGCGGTTCGCCTACATCTGCACCGGCACCTGGTCCCTGGCCGGCCTGGAGCTGGACGCCCCCGTCCTCACCGAGGCGAGCCGGGCCGCCAACTTCACCAACGAACTGGGCCTGGACGGCACGGTCCGCTATCTGCGCAACATCATGGGCCTGTGGCTGCTCCAGGAGTGCGTACGGGAGTGGGGCGACCCCGATCTGGGTGAACTCCTCGCGGCCGCCGCCCAGGTGGCGCCCCTGCGGTCCGTCGTGGACGCGGGCGACGCGGCGTTCCTCGCGCCGGGCCGGATGCCGTCGCGGATCGCGGACGCCTGCCGGGCCTCGGGGCAGCCGGTGCCCGGGTCCCGCGCCGAGATCACCCGCTGCATCCTCGACTCCCTCGCGCTCGCACACCGCCGGGCGATCGAGCGGGCGCAGTCCCTCGCCGGACATCCGGTCGACGTCGTGCACGTCGTCGGCGGTGGCACCCGCAACGAGCTGCTGTGCCGGCTCACCGCCGACGCCTGCGGGCTGCCGGTCGTGGCGGGCCCGGCGGAGGCGGCCGCGCTCGGCAACGTCCTCGTCCAGGCGCGGGCACACGGACTGGTCGGCGACCGTGCCGGGATGCGCGAGCTGGTGGCGCGCACCCAGCCACTGCGCCGCTACGAGCCGCGGGGCGACACGGCGGCCTGGCGCGCGGCCGAGGCGAGGCTCGGCACACCGTGAGGCACCGAGGATGAAACGCCCATGAAGCGGACACCGCCGCGTACCCTGCAACCGTCCATGACCGACCCCGAGGAGCCGCGATGCGTGTCGCCCTGTTCCTGACCTGTGTCAACGACACGCTGTATCCGGGCACCGGCCGCGCCGTGGTGGATCTGCTGACCCGGCTGGGTGTCGACGTCGATTTCCCGATGGGGCAGACCTGTTGCGGCCAGGCGCACTACAACACCGGCTACCGCCATGAGGCCGAGCCGCTCGCCCGGCGTTTCGCCGAGGTGTTCGGGGAGTACGAGGCGATCGTGACGCCGTCCGGGTCGTGCGGGGCGATGGTGCGGGAGCTGTATCCGCGGATGGGTGAACGGGCCCGCGCGGAAGGCCGCGGCGACACCCTGGCCAGGACACTGGCGCCGGTCGTGCCGAGGACGTACGAGCTCACCGAGTTCCTGGTCGACGTCCTCGGTGTGACGGACGTCGGCGCGTACTACCCGCACACCGTGACCTATCACCCCACCTGTCACGGGCTGCGCGGTCTGGGGCTCGGCGACCGGCCGCTCCGACTGCTCAGGGCCGTCAGGGGACTTGAGCTGCGGGAGCTGCCCGGCGCCGAGGAGTGCTGCGGCTTCGGCGGCACCTTCGCCCTCAAGAACTCCGACGTCTCCGCGGCGATGGGGCTCGACAAGGTACGCAACGCCGAGTCGACGGGCGCCGAGGTGCTGTGCGCCGCGGACAACTCGTGCCTGATGCACATCGGCGGCACGATGGGCCGCCTGAGGACGGGGATGCGGCCCGTGCACATCGCGGAGATCCTGGCGAGCACCGGAGCGGGCACGGGGACAGGCACCGAAGCCGGCACGGAAGCAGGCGAGGACGTGGGCGAAAACGCGGGCCCGGAAGCCCGCGAGAACGCGAGGACGACAGAGGAGCCGAGCGCATGAGCGGAACGTTCGTGGGCATGCCGGCCTTCCCCAAGGCGGCGCACGAGGCCGTCAACAACCCGACCCTGCGCGGCAATCTGCGCCACGCCACCCACACCATCCGCACCAAGCGCGCCAAGGCCGTCGCCGAGGTCTCCGACTGGGCGGAACTGCGCGAGGCCGGCAAGCGGATCAAGGATCACACGCTCCGCCATCTCGACGACTATCTGGTGCGGTTGGAGGAGTCGGTGACCGCGGCCGGTGGAATCGTGCACTGGGCCGCCGACGCCGAGGAGGCCAACCGGATCGTCACGGAACTGGTCAGGGCCACCGGCGAGCGCGAGGTCGTCAAGGTCAAGTCGATGGCCACGCAGGAGATCGGGCTCAACGAAGCGCTGGAGGCAGCGGGCATCCACGCGTACGAGACCGATCTCGCCGAACTCATCGTGCAGTTGGGCAAGGACCGGCCGTCGCACATCCTCGTCCCGGCGATCCACCGCAACCGCGGCGAGATCCGGGACATCTTCGCCCGCGAGATGGGCGCCTGGGGCCGGGCGGCGCCCGAAGGACTCACCGACACGCCCGCCGAACTGGCCGAGGCGGCGCGCCTGCATCTGCGCGAGAAGTTCCTGCGCGCCAAAGTCGGCGTCTCCGGCGCCAACTTCATGGTCGCCGAGACCGGCACCCTGGTCGTCGTGGAGTCGGAGGGCAACGGCCGGATGTGCCTGACGCTCCCCGAGACCCTGATCTCGGTCGTCGGCATCGAGAAGATCGTTCCGACCTGGCGGGACCTGGAGGTGTTCCTCCAGACCCTGCCGCGCTCCTCGACGGCCGAGCGCATGAACCCGTACACCTCGATGTGGACGGGCACGACGGACGGGGACGGCCCGCGGGCCTTCCATCTGGTCCTGCTGGACAACGGCCGCACCGACACGCTCGCCGACGAGGTCGGACGCCAGGCGCTGCGCTGCATCCGCTGCTCGGCGTGTCTCAACGTCTGCCCGGTGTACGAGCGGGCGGGCGGCCACGCCTACGGCTCGGTCTACCCCGGCCCGATCGGCGCGATCCTCAGTCCGCAGCTCCGGGGCACCGCGAGCGAGATCGACGCCTCCCTGCCGTACGCCTCCTCGCTGTGCGGCGCCTGCTACGAGGTCTGTCCGGTCGCGATCGACATCCCGGAAGTCCTCGTCCATCTGCGGGAACGGATCGCGCAGGGCGGGCGGGCGACCCGGGACGGCGACACGGTCGTACTGAAGCCGGCCAAGGGACACGCCGCCGAGCGGGCGGCGATGCGCGCGGCGCGCTGGGCGTTCAGCCATCCCGGCGCGCTGGGCGCCGGGCAGCGGCTGGCCTCCCGGACCCGCCGCTTCCACCCGCGGACCCTGCCGGGCCCCGGCCGGGCGTGGAGCGGGACCCGTGATCTGCCCGCGGTCCCGGCAGAGCCGTTCCGCGAGTGGTGGCAGCGTACGCGCGGCGGAAAGGACACGGCGAAGTGAGCAGCAGGGATCTGATCCTCGGCCGGGTGCGCCGGGCTCTCGCGGACGTCCCCCGGGACGACGCTTCCTCCGTGCCTGGACCGCCTGGGAAGGACCTCCGGTACGAGCAGGCCGTCGACCGGAGATACCTGCGCGAGCACGGTTCGCGGAGCCTCTCGGAGACGGTGGACCTGCTCGCGGAGAACCTCGCGGACTACCGGGCGATCGTGCACCGCGCCACCGAGGAGGAACTGCCGGACCTCATCGGGCGGCTGCTCGCCGAACGCGGGTCCCAGTACGTGCTCGTGCCGCCGGGGCTCCCGCCGGAGTGGTTGTCGGCGGCGGATCCCACCCAGGTCCACGACCGTGCCGTGAGCACGCCCGGCGAGCTCGACAAGGTGGCGAGCGTGGTGACCGGCTGCGCCGTCGCCGTCGCCGAGACCGGCACGATCGTCCTCGACGGCGGCCCCGCCCAGGGCCGCCGCCGGATCACCCTGATCCCGGACCACCACATCTGCGTCGTCCGGGTCCCCGGCCAGGTGGTGGCCTCCGTCCCCCAGGCCCTGGAACGCCTGTACCCGGCACGCCCGTTGACCTGGATCTCCGGCCCGTCCGCCACCAGTGACATCGAACTGGACCGGGTGGAGGGGGTGCACGGTCCGCGCACCCTGGAGGTGGTGCTGGTCGGGGAAGTGTGACGGACGAGCCGCGCCGGGGGGCGGAGAACCCCGCGCGGCCTCCTTTCGTATCACCGGGGTCATGGGGCTGACCAGGCATTCCGTCAGGCCGTTCAGGTTGTGTCCAGACTCGTCGTGATTCCTGGCAGGTCCTGCTCCAGAAGCGTCCAAGCCATGGCAAAGAGCCCTGTGACAGGAGCTACCGAGCGTGTCATCGTGCGGCGCATGAGCACCGGGCACCTCAACCTCACCCGCTCCTCTCCAGCCGTCCCGGCCGCCGCCGCCGTCCTGGCGAGCAAAGTCCCGGAAGTCACGTTGTACTTCTGGGTGATCAAGGTGCTGACCACCGGAATGGGTGAAACCGCCTCCGACCTCCTGGCCCAGCGGTTCGGGCCCATACTCGCCGTGGGCTCGGCGGGCTGGCTCTGACGGCCTCACTGGCACTCCAGTTCGCCATAAGCCGTTACGTGGCCTGGGTCTACTGGACGGCGATCGTCATGATCAGCGTGTTCGGCACGATGGCCGCGGATGTCCTCCACGTCGGTCTCGGCGTTCCGTACCTGATCTCCACGCCGCTCTTCCTGACCGCGCTGGGCGCCGTGTTCGCCGTCTGGTACGGCAGCGAGCACCCACTCTCCATCCACAGCATCCACACCCGTCGCCGCGAGGTCTTCTACTGGGCCACCGTTCTCGCCACCTTCGCGCTCGGCACGGCAGCCGGTGACCTCTCCGCCGCCGTCGGCCTCGGCTACCTGGGCTCGGCCGTCCTGTACGCGGTCGCCATCCCGGTCCCGGCCGTCGCCCACCGCTGGGATTCCTTGAACGCGGTGGCCGCCTTCTGGACCGCGTACGTCATCACGCGCCCGCTCGGGACGTCGGTCGCCGACTGGATGGCATAGGCCACGCACGCGGCGGTCTCGCGCTCGGCCTCGGCCCGGTCACCGCTTCCTGGACCGTCGCGATCGTCGACGTCGAGAATCTGCAGACCGGGTGGAAGGACCTGCGCTACAAGACCCGGCGGCGTTCCCACCCCAGCGGGCCGAGGATCCGGATCTCCGGGGCTATGGGGCTCGGGTGCTTGAGGATCCGCCACGCGCGGCGTCGAGCCCCCGTCCGGTACCAGGACAAGCATCTCGGACACACGCGAGACGCCGTTTAGGTCATCTACGCACGGCAGTTCAAACCGAGTACCTCATCGCAACCGCAGGATCTTCTCTGGAACTGGGACCGTGGAGCAGCTTGAAGGAGCAAGCGGCGAATCTGCAGCGCAACCGGTCGGCCGAAGCCGTCGATCCGCATGATCGACCTGATGAGAACCAGGAGCAAGGCGTCCGCGTGCCGCCCGAACCAGGTTTCGGCGAGCCCCTGCACGGATGTCCTGCGTGCAGGGGTTCGGCAGGACCGGTCCTACGGTATGGCCGGACCGTCTGGCACTCAGAGGTCGGGAACTCCCGTCAGTCCGGACATCTGACTGATCATCGTGGGGTTCGCGGCTCCGGAGTAGGCGCGCACCTCGTCCACGGTGCCCTCGAAGTACTCACCGTGGATCGCCGAGCGGCCTACCTGAAGGCCGCCCGACGCCGCCCACGAGGTCGTGTCCACGGCGGTGGACGTGTTGGCCAGCTGTCCGTTCACGTAAAAGCGAAGCTCATGAGCGGGGGCGTCGAAGACGACAGCCAGGTGGTCGCCCACGCCGTAGGGATCGTCATCGGGCAAAGCCTGCTCCTCGGTGATGGCCACTTGCGGAGCGTTCGGCTCGTCCTTGGTGGACACCACGACTTCCCACTTGCCGCTTGCCGCCTGGTACCGGATCGCGATGCGGTCGGCGTCGGAGCCGGGAAGTGACAGGACGGTCTGGGTCCTGTCGCCGGCTGCGGTCGGGCGAGCGCGAACGGCGAGAGTGAAGCTTCCGTCCCCGCTGACCGGCGCTCCGGATGTCGCTGCCCAGTCGCCGTCGCCGTCGAGCCTGAGATCGCCCTGATCAACCAGCGCAGGATCTCCGAAGATGTCCTCGTTGTGGTAGATCCAGGCATCGCCGTTCAAAGTCAGCGACAGGCCTCCCGGCTCCACGTTGGGAGCGATTCCGCCGGGCGCACCCTCCAAGGGCCAGTAGCCCTCCCGGCTCAGCGGCGTCTCCGCAGCCCGGTGACCGTGTCCCTTGCCGGCCGCGTGGGCAGCACCAGGCAACGCACCGAGTGTTAACGAGACGGCGACGGCGCCTACCATCACAAAAGCCGCACGGTATCTGTTGTACATGGCCCCTCTATTGAAAAAAATACAGTCGAAGTTCTGACGAGATCTTCCAGTCTCGCCCCTGTGGACGCAAGGAGCTTCAGTTGCCCAGCTCACATGTCCGACCTCTCTCCGAGGCAGATCAGGACAATCGACTCGACTGATCCAACTCGCTCCGTTCCGTGAGGAGTTCGTAGTTCTCGGGATTCATGAGGCGGTCCGACCGGGATATGACGCCTGCCCCCGACGCGGCTCCCTCGATGGCCACTCATGCAAGTGCGATGTCCGACGGAAGCATCCGGATCTTCACGGGGAGGAAAGGGCTGTCCCCTAAATGACCTTTGAGTTGCCGGGAGCAGGGTCAGCCGCGGTGCGATCCGCTCGCCTATCCGGCGAGGGCGAGGTTGTACATGCGGGCGATGCCGAGCATGGCGTGGCGGACCCCGTAGCCTTTGAGGCGACAGTCGCAGAGGATCTTTCAGGTCTTCATCCGGGCGAAGACGTGCTCGACGCGGGCACGGACCCGCTTGTGGGACTTGTTGTGCGCCTTCTTCCAGTCGGGCAGGTCTTCGCCCTTGCGCCGGCGGTGGGGCATGACGAGTCCCGTGCCGGGATAGCCGCCGTCGGCGATCGTGAGTGTTCTGCCGACGGCGGCCTTGGCGCCGGATTCCTCCCACGCCTTGCAGTCGTTGCGGTTCCCTGGCAGCGGTCGGCCGACCACGACGACGAGCCGGGTGTCGGCGTCGATGACGACCTGGTGGTTGGTGGAGTACCGGTAGTTCTTGGACTGCTCCGCCACCGCGTGGTCCCGGGCGGGGACCAGGGTGCCGTCCACGATGAGCGCGGTGTCCTTGGCGAACCGTTTGCGGGGCCGGAGCGCGAGCATCGGTCCGAGGTGGTCGATGATGCGGTCCACTGCCGACTTGGACACCACGAAGAGCGGGGCGAGTTGGCGCATCGTCAAGTTCGTTTGCCAGTAAGCCTCGACCAGTAGTGCCCGGTTCCCCAGCGGGGGGCTCCATGGCCGACCCTTGCGGACCGCATCCGCACCCTCGCGCCGCAGCACGGTCACGAGCTTCCGGAAACAGCCCGGTGAACGGGGCTGTCCAGGACGACTTTGACGCCGTGATCACACCAGCCACATCAAGATCATTCCACTGCCGGCTGGCCGACCAGCCGGAGCGGGCCCGCACCATGGAAATCAGGCGACCACGCCCGGTGCATCGTTCAGGATGGCCCCATGAATCAAGACCTGGTGGCGTTCCTCAACGCACGGCTGGACGAGGAGGCCGACCTGGCCCGACGCTGCGACGGTGACGGGTGCGGGAAGTGGACCGCCCGCGGGCACACGGTCGACTTCGGTCAAGGAGAACTTCCAGGGTTCCATCCCACCGTCGCCCTGCACGTGGCGCTGCACGACCCGGCCCACGTGCTGCGCGAGGTCAAAGCCAAGCGCCGCGTGCTCGCCCGCCATGTGCTCAGTCCAGCCACGGGCGACCCCGAACTACCGTGGGACAACCGCGATGACTGTCAGTACGACGGCGAGACCTGGCCATGCGCCGACCTGCTCGACCTCGCCTCGCCCTACGCCGATCACCCTGACTACCCCCGACGAGCCTGAGACAGAGATCGTTTACGGGACAACCCATAGGCGGAGCGAGCGGCCGCAATGAGTGCTGCGGTACAGCAGAGGAATACAGCAACCACCGTGACCACAGCCGACCGCCAGCAGCCCTCAACGGCCGAGTGACCAGCTTGCTGGACCGCAAAGACCCCCTCGCCGAGAGTTCGGGACGAAGAGGTCGTGGGTTCAAATCCCGCCACCCCGACAGCTAAAGCACCAGGTCAGGGCCGGTTTTCCTTCACGGGAAACCGGCCCTGACTCGTTTGTCGAGGCCTCTGGGGAGTGAACGGGGAGTGGATCAAGGAATTTCGCTCCCCGGGCTTCACTGCTGGCACGCCCTCAGCAAGGCATCGAGTGCGCGCACCGGTGACTGCGGGTGCATGGCGGACCGTGCCGCCAACGACTCCTCCCACTGCTCGGTCAGTTCTCCCTGAGCCGATTGGGACTGCCGCACGATCACGACGTGATTCAAACTTTCTTCACTGGTTCAAGGCGGCTCGCTTCGCTCCCCGCGCGCGGCCCGGCCCCCGGCCGGGCCTGCGCTCCTGTCTCCGCCCCGCTCCAACCCGGCCGGCGCCCGTGCCGCGCTCAAAGCAATCAGCCGCCTGATGCCAGAGAAGGGGGGTACGTCGTGGCTGGGGCGGTCGGCTCCGCGGCTTTACGGAGCCACTTTGGCGCGAGCCTCGAAGATCATGGCCCCAACGTCGTGCTTTACCGGGCAGGTCCACAGACTGCCCGACGCGCCGGAAGCTTACGGGGCCATGATCACTCGCGCCAAAGCAGCGCCACCCCAAAGCCGCTGCACCGACCTCGTATGAGGTTGCCTGGCAGGTCGTTGCGTTCCGTTCGGGCAGATGTGAAGGGTTGCGGATCTTATTGTCGGGCGTCGGTGGGTATGAGGGAATCAGGCCATTACCGGCGTGGGGTCCTGTGGGTTGCCCTAGTGTGTGGCCGGCGTGAAGACCAGTTGCGGGGGCGCTCAGGCGCTGCGGGAGTGCCCCGTTCGGGGGGTGCGGTGTGACGGGTGCCGGGCGGTTTGACGTGTTCGTGTCCTACGCGCATGAGGACGAGCCGTGGGCCAGGGCGCTGGCGGAGAACCTGCATCGGCTGGGTCTTGATGTGTGGCTGGATCAGTGGGAGGTCGCCGGGGGCGACCTGGTGGCGTCTCGCTTGCAGGACGGACTGGCGAAGGCCGGGGCCGTGGTGGTGGTCGTCAGCCGGCACTGGATGGATTCGGGCTGGTGCGGTGAGGAGTTCGCGGCCTCCGTGACGGCCGCGGTGGAGCGAGGACAGCGCCTGATCCCGGTCCTGCTGGGGGAGGTGACTCTGCCGCCGTTCCTCGCTTCACGGCTGCGGGTCGACTTCTATCGTGTGGCATCCCCGCAGCAGTACGAGGAGCTGGTCAAGCAGGTGGAGCGGGCGGTGCGGGGGCTGCCGTCGGGGCAGCGTCCGGAGCGGGGCGGGCCGCTGGTGGTGCCGCCCACGGCCTACCGGCCGGACGGGCCCACGCACGTGGAGTTACGGATCGGCGCGGAATCCGTGGTTTCCTCTGCCGCGGACCGTGAGGTGTCCTGTGCGCCGCAGGGTGTTGACCGTGATCTTGAGCAGAAGCTGTGGGGGCTGCAGCGGGCCCGCGCGCGGGCGGCGGGCGGGATGATCCTGCGGCGGCTGCCACTGTTGGAGGAGGCGGCCGCTCCCGCGGGGCCAGCGGGGGCACTGGCCGCTGTGGGGGAGGCGCTGGGAAAGCGGTTCGTGCACGGCGATGCGGCGCACGAACTGGTCAGTCAGGAAGGGCTGGCCCGGGCGCGGAATGCGTCGTTGCGGATCGGGCTGGCGGTGGATGATCCCAGGTGGGTGGATCTGCCGTGGGAGGCACTGACCGTTCCCGGCTCGGCGGGTCCGCTGGTGCTGTCGGAGCAGGTGGAGCTGTACCGCACCGTGCGGCGGGACAGCCAGCCGGTGTCGGTGCAGGTGCCGGGGCCGTTGCGGATCCTGGCGGTGGTGGCCAGCCCCGAATCCGGCGGAGGCGAACTCCTCGACTACGAAAGGGAACTGGGCCGGATCCTGGACGCGGTCGACCCGGCGCGCTCCGGGCAGGGCGCGTATGTGCGGGTGCTGAGCTGGGGCAGCCTGGCCGAGATCCGTGCGGCCCTGGAGCAGGAGCGTTTCCACATCCTGCACCTGTCCTGCCACGCCGCCCCCGGGGTGCTGATCCTCGAAGACGAGCAGGGTCACGCCGACGAGGTCGACGCGCAGCGATTCCTGGGGGCTCTGCCCGCCGACCGGGGTGTCCCGCTGGTGGTACTGGCCGGCTGCTCCACCGCCCGCACCTGTGCGCCCCATGACGCACAGGCATCACGGGAGCGGCCCCTGGCCGAGGGCGATGGCGCCCCGGATGCGGGCGACGCGGGCTCCGACGACGCGGCTGACGTCGATGCGGAGGGCAGGATCCGGGCGGGGCTGGCGCGTGCGTTGCTGGAGCGCGGGGTGCCAGCGGTGCTGGCGATGACCGAGGCCGTCACCGACCGCTACGCCACCGACCTGGCCGCGGACATGTACCAGACGCTGGCGCGGGCGGAGCATCCCAACCCGCTGACCGCGCTCTCGAACGCCCGCCGCACCCTGGAACAGCGGCGCCGCAAGCTGCTGGAGGAGCGGGATCCGCGCGCCGGGTGGCCGGAGTGGGCCACCCCGGCACTGTTCCTGGCCGGTCCCCCACTGCCCCTGTTCGACCGCGCCCACGGCGCCGAGCAGGTGCCGGACGTGCGGGAGGCTGTGCTGGAGGAAGGCATGGTGGTGCGCAAGGTCGGCGAGTTCGTCGGCCGTCGTGCCGAGCTGCGCCGGCTGCTGGCCGCCCTGCGGGACCCGCAGCAGGCCGGGGTGGTGGTGCACGGGATCGGAGGGGTCGGCAAGTCCACCCTGGCCGCCGAGCTGCTGCACCACTACAACACGGAACACCATCTGGTCGTGCCGGTCGCAGCTGCTACGACCCGCACCGTCGACGCCGTCCTGGAAACCCTGCGGCAATGCCTGAACGCCCACTGCCGAGGTGCGGGACTGCCTGAAACGGATCCGCTGCGGCATGTGGTGGTGGACCTGGCGGACGCCAGTTCTCCCTGGCAGGACCGGTGGAAGCTGGTTCGCCAGGTCGTGCTGCCCCGTCTGCCGGCTCTGATGATCGTGGACAATGCCGAGGATCTCCTGGCCCCCGCGCCGTCAGGCGAGGGATGGGAGCTCGCCGATGGGGACCTCGCCGAGCTGCTGGCCGCTTGGGTTGCGGCAAGCCCAAACACTCGGCTGCTGGTCACCAGCCGTCACCCCTTCCACCTCCCCCGACGCACGCACCGGCGGCTCACCGCTCACCATCTGGGGCCGCTATCACTGACGGAGACCCGCAAACTCATCTGGCGCCTGCCCGGCCTGGACGCGCTCACTCCGGCCGACCAGCGGCGCGCCTATGCCGATGTCGGAGGCCACCCGCGGGCGCTGGAATACCTCGACGCCCTGCTGCGCGGCGGCCAGGCACGCTTCCCAGACATCGCCGACCACATGGAGGCCGCTCTGGAGGCCCGCGGCATCCGCGATCCGGAGCGCTGGATGGCAGGTGTCCAGGGCGATCTGGATACGGCGCTGGCCGAGACCGTCACCCTCGCGGTCGACGACGTCCTCCTCGACACCCTGCTCGGCCAGCTCGACGGCGTGCCCGGAGCGCGAGGCCTGCTGGACGGGATGGCCGTCTACCGCACTCCAGTCGATATCACCGGGGCTGCCTGGCAGTTGTCGGATCTGACCACACCCCTCGAACCCGACCCCGCCCTCCGTCGGCGCCTCCAAACGGTGAACACCCTGATTGATGAAGCCCGCGTGGCTGGCGCAGGGTCGAACGAGGGCGAAGGTCTGGCGCCCGAGATGATCACCGAATACGCAGTCGTCTGGGAGGAGTTGCGGCGGCCACCGGTCGTCCTGGACGCGCAGGCCGAGAAGGCGTTGAAGCGACTGTTGGACCTTGGTCTGGTCTCACCGGCCCCCGCGCCCCAGGACGAGCCGGGCAGCCAGCCCACCGGTCTGACCGTGCATCACTGGACCGCCGATGCCCTCCGCAGGCGCGCCCGCAGCGACACCCTCACAGCAGCCCATCAGCTGGCCGCCGCCTACTGGCTGTGGCGCGTCAACGTCTACCCTCAGCCTCGCACCGACGACATTACCCAGCTCATCGAGGCACGCCATCACCACCACCAGGCCGGCGACCTCGACCAAGCCGACACCCTCACACGGCACGTGTGCGCACAGTTGCACACCTGGGGCGCCTGGGACTGGGAACAACACCTGGCGGAAGAGACGCTCACCTGGTTCCCGGCCCGCTCCCGCCCTGCCAGCGTCTACACCCACCAGCTCGGCATGATCGCGCAGGCACGGGGGGACTATCAGCAGGCCGAGGACCACTACCGCGCCGCCCTCACCATCCTGGAGGAGCTCGGCGACCGCGCCGGCATCGCCACCAGCTACCACCAGCTCGGCATGATCGCGCAGGCACGGGGGAACTATCACCAAGCCGAGGACCACTACCGCGCCTCCCTCACCATCAAGGAGAAGCTCGGCGACCGCGCCGGCATCGCCCGCAGCTACGGTCAGCTCGGCATCATCGCGCAGCTGCGGGGGGACTATCAGCAGGCCGAGGACCACTACCGCGCCTCCCTCACCACCTTCGAGGAGCTCGGCGACCGCACCGGCATCGCCAGCGGCTACGGTCAGCTGGGGGCGCTCTGTACCGAGCAGCAACGTCCCACCGACGGCGTGCCGTACACGCTGCAGGCCCTGGCGCTTGAACTGGAGATCGGAAGGCCGCCCAATGCAAGCCTCTACTGGCTCGGTCGGCAGAGGGTTCTCCTCGGCGACGACGCCTTCCGTTCTCTCCTCGACGAACTGCTGCCGGATCAGGCAGCAGCATCGATCATGAATGTCACGCAACCCCAGGACGAACCTGCGCCACATGACCAGTCAGCCGACCCAGGCGACCCCATAAGCACAGACCAGACCTAGACCGCAACGCAGCACACCACTGAACGATCCACAGATCCTGCCGACTTAACACCCTGGGATCGACCACGCCGTCACAGCACCCCGCAGCCTTTCACACCCGGCCATGTGATCCATGCCAGTAACGTGAGGCAAGGAAACCGAGGACAGGACATACCGTCGGCAGCCGAGGGGAACGGTCATGGTGCGTGCACCCAAGAGCGTGGATGTGAAACTGAACCTGCACGTGCTGGAGATCTCCGGCACCTGGGAGCCCAATGACGCCGAGCGGCGCGCGGCCTGGGAGGTCTACGTAGAGCTGGTCACTCGGATCTCTGTGGTGCCCCTGCGCGCCGACGAGGGCCTCCTGCGTGAAGCGCTTACCAGCCTGTACTCCCTGTTTGCCACGACCCGTGATGTCCTGCGTCAGCATGGCCCGGATGTGGCGGAGCCGAAGCGCAACGGGCAGTACAACTTCGGCTTTCTGGCTGTTGCCATGCTCAACTTCGGTATCCGGCCTCTGCTGGCCCGCTGGCACCCGATGCTGGAGGACTGGGAGAACCAGCGTCCCGCCGACCGTTCACGCCGTGACCACGAGCAGCTCTGGCCCCGTACCGAGGAGCTGCGTGCAGCCCTCACCGATACTCGCGGCATCCTCACCGCGTACGCGGACCTCCTTGCCAGCGCCTGCGGTGTGCCCAACCTTCTGCAAGCCGTACCCACCGACAACTGACCCGTCGCCGCATCACCGCTCTCGCTACTTCAGCGAGCCCGCTGCACCGCCTTGCCACGAAGGACATGCCGCACAAGAGCGGTTCGCGGCAACACCGCAACCGCAGTTGACCGGTCGGCCGAACAGAGCTGGCCGGGGGGCCTGTTCCTCGCGATCGTCGTGGAGGGGTGAGGTCGGGTCTTGCGTTGTCGGGACGGTGCGGGTTCGGACTGGCTAGCCTTGTTGTGCCGCAGTGTGACCGGTATCGGATGGTGTGCGGCAGGTACGGGGGTCTTCATGCATCCGACAGACAGCACCGCCCATGCTGCGGCAGAGGCCGGTATGAACGAGGTCTTCTTCAGCTACCCCAGAGCGGATCGTGCCGCTGTTCTGCCGCTGGTGGAGGCGCTCAGGGCTGCGGGGGTAAGCGTCTTTCTGGACGAGTCGGGGATCGACGAGTTCGAGGGCATCACCGACGAGATCCGCTCGGCGCTGGCGGGAGCGCGACTGTTCGTGGCCTACTACTCGGCCACTTATCCCACTCGTCCGGCTTGTCAGTGGGAGTTACTGACCGCGTTTCGTGCGGCCATCGCGCTGGGGCGGGCCAGTGAGCGCATCCTGGTCATCAATCCCGAGCCTGTTGTGGATCACATCCAGCCGGTGCAGTTGCGGGACGCCCGGTACGGCGTCACCACCGAACCGGAGTCTGCGACACGGCTGGTCGAGCGGATCGTGGCACGTGTCGCAGGGTCTCCGGGGTGTCTGGGGGATGCGATCGCGTCGAAGCGGCCGGTGTGGCGGCCGTTGGAGCATCTGGGGTCGGAGCGGTTCGTCGGCCGGGTGGACGAGTTCTGGCAGTTGCATCAGGCGCTGCACGCGTTCGAGTACCTGGCGACGCAGGACGGGGCGGCGGCCGGTCAGGCCGTGGTCATGGGGTTGGGCGGGGTGGGCAAGACGCTGCTGGTCGAGCAGTACGCCCGCCGGTTCGCGGCCTTCTACCCCGGTGGGATCTACTGGTTCACCTCGGCCGCCAGCCACACCCCTGACGCACCCGCCCCGGATGCTGGGCAGGCGGATGTGCTGGCGCAGCACTACCAGCAGGTCGCGGCGGCCCTGGCGCTGGACAGCGCCGCGCTCGATCCGGTGCAGGTACGGGAGGCTGCCCGCCGGCACATCCAGAGCATTGACGAGCCGTGTCTGTGGATCGTCGACGACGTCCCTGGCGAGCTCTCGCCGGGTGTGGTGCGGGAGCTGGCGGCGCCGCATCCGCTGGGCCGCACGGTCATGACCACACGCTGGCGCGGCTACCAATTACCCGTCGTCGACGTGGATGTACTGCATCCGGACGAGGCCTACCGCCTGCTCACCACCGCCCGCATCCCGAACGATCCGGCTGAGGAGGCTGCAGCGCGGACGCTGGTGCAGCGACTGGGCAGTCACGCCCTGGCCGTCGACCTGGCCCGCGGCTGCCTCGCCGACCAACCGGGCCTGACTTACACCGAACTCCTGGACCAGCTCGCCGACACCCAGCACGGCGACGCCTTCCAGGAACTGGTCAAGGACCTGTACATGCAGGTCCCCACCGACCACACCAACGACATCGCCGCAACGTTCGCCCGCAGCCTGCACCACCTCGACGACCACGCCCTGACCCTGCTGCGCATCGCCGCCCTCCTCGCCCCCGCCCCGCTACCCGAACGCCTCCTCACCAGCGTCAGCATCGCTTTGAACCACCAGGACGAGCCGAGCACCCGGCGCGCCGACCGACGAGCCCTGTCCGCCGCCCAGCGGCGCTCCCTCATCCGCCAGACAGGCACCGAACCCCCGAGCTGGTTCATGCATGCCCTGGTCAGCCGCACCCTCACCCTGCACCCCAAAACAACAGGCCTCAGGCCCGTCCTGCGCCAAGCAGCTCTCACGGCCACCATGCGACTTATGCAAGCCGTCTACACACCCGGCCGCCTCGACCTGGCCGACGTCATGCCCCACGCCCGCGCCCTCGTCGAAGAACTCGACACCAGCGAAAGCCTGGCCCTGCTTGACAGCGTGGCCCGCTACGACTACGAAACCGGACAACCCGCCAGCGCCTCACACCATTACCAACGCCTCACCGACGCACGCACAACCCAACTGGGTGACGACCACCCCAGCACTCTGACCTCCCGCAACAACCTCGCCAGCGCCTACGAGTCGGCGGGCAACCTGGGACGGGCCATCCCCCTGTACGAGCAAACCCTCACCGACCGCGTCCGGGTGCTGGGCGAGGACCACCCCGACACCCTGGCCTCCCGCAACAACCTCGCCGGCGCCTACGAGTCGGCGGGGGACCTGGAACGGGCCATCCCCCTGTACGAGCAGAACCTCACCGATATCCAGCGGGTGCTGGGCGAGAACCACCCCAGCACCCTGGCCTCCCGCAACAACCTCGCCTACGCCTACCGGTCGGCGGGGGACCTGGAACGGGCCATCCCCCTGTACGAGCAGACCCTCACCGACCTCGTCCGGGTGTTGGGCGAAGACCACCCCACCACCCTGGCCTCCCGCAACAACCTCGCCGGCGCCTACGAGTCGGCGGGGGACCTGGAACGGGCCATCCCCCTGTTGGAACGGACCCTCACCGACCGCGTCCGGGTGCTGAGCGAGGACCACCCCAACACCCTGACCTCCCGCAACAACCTCGCCTACGCCTACCGGTCGGCGGGGGACCTGGAACGGGCCATCCCCCTGTTCGAGCGGAACCTCACCGACAGCGTCCGGGTGCTGGGCGAGGACCACCCCAACACCCTGGCCTCCCGCAACAACCTCGCCAACGCCTACGAGTCGGCGGGGGACCTGGAACGGGCCATCCCCCTGTTCGAGCGGAACCTCACCGACGGCGTCCGGGTGCTGAGCGAGGACCACCCCAACACCCTGACCTTCCGCAACAACCTCGCCGGCGCCTACCGGTCGGCGGGGGACCTGGAACGGGCCATCCCCCTGTTCGAGCGGAACCTCACCGACCGCGTCAGGGTGCTGAGCGAGGACCACCCCGACACTCTGGCCTCCCGCAACAACCTCGCCAACGCGCGTCAGAAAACCGACGCCGTACAGCACGGAAGTACAGCAACCTCAGCGGCCGAGGCTGCACCTCAAAAACCGTCCACGGCTGATTGAGCAGCCCGAGAACCGTCAATGACCTTCCCGCCGAGAGTTCGGGACGAAGAGGTCATCACTTATGTCTCGGTGTCGTGGCTGGCCCGGGGTACGCGATGCTTGGGGTATGGCCCCTGAAGCTAGCGCTACTCCGTCGATGAACACTCGCGTGAGCGCGGCGACCGATGGAATCACCAGAGTTTTCACGTGGGAGGAAGGCGCGCGCATCGAGGTCCGCAACCTGGGTGGCGAGATCGTCATTGAGGCAAACGCTGCCGGGTTGAAGACTCTGGCCGGCCACCTCCTCGCTCTCGCTCAGGACGGCACGCCGGACGGCGCTCACCTCCACCTGGAGGAGAACAACGGGCTCGAACAAGGCTCCGTAGGAATGGTCTTGGAGAGATGCGACGACGAATGACGCGTGCCAGATCGTGCGGGGAACCACGAGGAACAGCGGGCAACCGATCGACCGCCTACCGCGTGCTCCCGCCCCTCCGCCGCAGGTCAGGCCGGGAGTAAGCCCTAGATGCCCTTAGCTTCCCAAGCTGAGGACTCCGACCACCGGAGCCAAGGGGGTACGTTGCAGGGATGTCGACCGAGTCCGTACCGACCTGTCCCCAGTGCGGTGGCCCGTTGAAGGCCGGCGCGATGGCACTTTGTCACCGCGAGGAGGACGACCGCCGCACCTGCCGTCTGGTCTGGGGGTGCTCCAACCAACACGTCTGGTGGAAGTGGGCCGACCGTCCGACCGCCGAGCTGGAACTCTGCCCCTACCCGGATCTGATGGACAGCTGACATCCACGGCTGACATCAACGACGCCGAACGAGGGCGTACGCCAGCGACTCTGTCCGGCCGCCGCACCAGTCGTCGGCCGCATCCGGAGCGGGCTCGCATCGAACTTACAAGGCGGATGTCGACGGTTTGAAATCGTCTGCGCTTGCCAGTTCCAGGAGTAGATAGCGAGCGTGCGCCTGCTTCTGCGGCAGTGGCGTACTCATTGCGTGGCCGACGCTGGCAGATCTCCCCTTGGTCATCAAGGAAGTCCGACCGTCGGTTAGGTCCTGGACCATCCCCAGGGAAAGCCAGGGATGCGGCTGCATTGTAGAGCTGGGCACCTCGGAAGCCGATCACGCGTCTGCGACCCAAGAGCGAAGATCCAAAAGAGGCACCCTAGGTGCGCCACCGCCGTAGGGGTTGCAGGATCACTGACGTCAGGACAACTCCACCTTAAAGCCACGCCGTAGGGTCTGGTCCTATGATCCGCGCATGACATGGAAATGGGTGGGGGCCATGATCAACGCGGTAGGGATAGCGGCTGTCGGATGGGGCCTGGCTGGCTTGATCGACTTAGGCTGCGACTGGCATCGGTCACACGGCGGGACGGCCTGCGGGGTGCCTGACGGTGGCGGTGGGTACTTCGCAGCCTTCTTTATACCGCCGTGGCTGCTGGTGATTCCGTTCAAACTGGATCTTTACGCTGACGATTGGCGTCCGACGCTGGGCTTCCCAGTTGGTGCGCTGGTCGGCTGCGTAGCCATCTTCTTCGTGGGCACATCAGCGTGGTTCTGGGTTCTAGCCCTTGCCCTGCTCGCTACTGGCACGGTGGCACCCTGGGTGACACGGCGTCACAGCATCGCCTCGCAGCGGCGGGCCCGTCGGCGCCGGTCATCCTAGACAAGGAAGAGGCCAGGCGTTCAAGGGTCTGCCGACCAGAAGCAGATCAACGCTCGAACCACCCTCGAATGCCCACAGTTTCCCAAACTGAAGGCTCAGGTGCGGCGTCACGGGCCGGCCGTCACGGCTTGCTCTGGTCGACGGCACCAGCAGCGTGGCTGAGGCTGGTGGGGATGCAGCGAGGCATACGCGTGCGTGGCCGGTCGGCGCACCCGCCGTCGTGGCTGACTGCCGTCGGCTGAGGTTCAGACGGGGCGTGTCGAAGGTCCCGGCCGTCAGCCGAGCGGGCCGAAGCTGGGCCGTCTCTGGGCCGTCCGAGGTTGCTCAACAGTGGCCAAGGACGACCAACGACGACGACCAGGCGCACGAGCCCACCGCCCCTGAGCTGGGAAGCGGCAGGTCGCCAAGATTCCCGGCAAGACCCAGGGCAAGAAGACATAAGCGCCCACGAGTAGGTAGGCCCCCTGCCTGCGATTTCTCCGCCGGAAGGGGGCACTTCGTTGCTTCTGGACCATCGAACGCCCGCGGGCTGAACCATCGCGGCAGGTGAGATGCAGCCGCCCATAGGGCAGAAACCTATCCAGCGAGTAGAGCTCACCCAACGCTCAACGTGTTGGCGCAACCCGAGACCGTCAGGTCAGGGATTACGTCTGACGGCCCCCGATGTGAACCACTGCACCAGGGCAGCGGCAAGATGTACGCCTGCTCTAGCAGCTTCCAGGGTCTCCGGCACGGTGCCGGCCAGGTTGCCATGCCTGGACGTTTGCCCCTCCCACAGCGCACGCATCATCCCCTCGGCAGGGGCAATGGGATCTCTTCCGGCTGGCGTGGAGAGAGCAGTAAAGAACTTCGGTCTCGCATTTCCGATCTCGCCAAGCATGGTGCCCAAGGTGGCCTTACCGTGATTGGCCTGGATCACTGCGTGTGCGGCCGATTCCACAGCCTTGATAGCCTCGCTATAGGCCCGCACAGGGTCGGGGTGCAACCCATAGGCTGCTTGCCAGGCGGTTGCCAGGTGGTCAGCAGCAGATCCGGCAGACGTACTAGCCGCCGCCTCGTCCACAGCGCCGAAAACGGCTTGGGTCTGCCGCACGATCGGGTGATATTTTGGCCTGCCCCACGTCCTGGGTTCCAGTTCTGGTGGCTCACTGACAGTCCTTCACGGAAGGCTGGCAGTCATGCCTCGTCCCCGTCCTCCGGAGTTCCGGGCGCGTGCCATCGCACTGGTCCGCGCCGGCAAGCAGTCCGCGAGCTCTGCCTTCTCTCGTGTCTCGTCCGGTGTGCCGACAGAAATCATGGACTGATCCAAGCAGAACCTTCCTGCAGGGTGTCCAAGACCGACTGGGTGGACGGCGATACCGTCCGGGTATCGCTCCTGGTCGTCCCGGTTAGGCTGGCGGGGTGGAGACACGTGAGCTGCGGTA
>NZ_JBIAQM010000036.1:0-89376 GCF_042888945.1 Streptomyces sp. NPDC002698 | reverse complement strand
GGCCCCTCCCGCGCGTCGCCGGGTGCGGGTGATTCGTGGTGGCGGCGGTCTCAGGCGACGGGCATCGATGTACCGGCACGGCCCCTCCCGCGCGTCGCCGGGTGCGGGTGATTCGTGGTGGCGGCGGTCTCAGGCGTCGGACCCGAGGATCAGGCCCGATGTCGGAACCCCGGTTCCTGCGGTCACCAGCACACGGCCGGCGCCGGGTATCTGGTTCACGGAGGTGCCCCGCAGCTGCCGTACGCCCTCCGCTATCCCGTTCATCCCGTGCAGATACGCCTCCCCGAGCTGTCCCCCGTGCGTGTTCAGGGGCAGCCTCTCCTCGGCGACGAAGTCCGCGGCCTCGCCCGGCTTGCAGAAGCCGAACTCCTCCAGCTGCATCAGCACGAACGGCGTGAAGTGGTCGTACAGGATTCCCACGTCGATGTCCGCCGGGCCCATACCCGCCGTCCGCCACAGCTGACGGGCCACCACGCCCATCTCCGCGAGCCCGGTCAGGTCGTCCCGGTAGAAGCTGGTCATCTGCTCCTGCGCCCGGCCCGCGCCCTGGGCGGCGGCCGTGATCACCGCCGGGGACCGCGGCAGATCGCGGGCCCGCTCCACGGAGGTGACCACCAGCGCCTGGCCCCCGTCGGTCTCCTGGCAGCAGTCCAGCAGCCGCAGCGGCTCCACGATCCAGCGCGAGGCCGCGTGCTCGGCGAGTGTGATCGGTCTGCCGTGGAAGTACGCGGCCGGGTTCGTCGCCGCGTACTTGCGGTCCACCACCGCGACATGGCCGAACGCCTCGGGGGTCAGGCCGTAGGTGTGCAGATACCGCCGCGCCGCCATCGCCACCCAGGAGGCCGGGGTGAGCAGCCCGAACGGCAGGGCCCAGCCCAGCGCCGCGCCCTCCGCCGACGGCTCCCGCCGCTGCACTCCCGAGCCGAACCTGCGTCCCGACCGCTCGTTGAACGCCCGGTAGCAGACCACGACCTCGGCCACGCCGGTGGCGACCGCGAGCGCCGCCTGCTGGACGGTCGCGCAGGCCGCCCCGCCGCCGTAGTGGACGCGCGAGAAGAAGGACAGCTCCCCGATCCCGGCCGCCTGCGCGACGGTGATCTCCGGGCTGGTGTCCATCGTGAACGTCACCAGGCCGTCCACGTCACCCGGCGTCAGTCCCGCGTCGTCGAGCGCGGCGCGCACCGCGTCCACCGCCAGCCGCAGTTCACTGCGCCCCGAGTCCTTGGAGAACTCGGTGGCCCCGATGCCGACGATCGCCGCCCGCCCGCCGAGGCCGTCCCGCTTGCGCACACTCATACGGCACCGCCCTCGGACGGCGCCTCGGCAGGGTCGGGGGCGGCGGACACCGGGACGGTCACCGTCACCGTGCCCGTGACGTGCCGGCCGATGCCGTTGGCGCCGAGGATCCTCACCGTCGCCGTGTCACCGTCGACCTCCTCGACGGAGCCGGTCAGCACCATGGTGTCTCCCGGATGGTTGGGGGCGCCCAGCCGTATCGCCACCCTGCGCAGCACGGCGGCCGGGCCGAAGTGGTCGGTCACGTACCGTCCGACCAGGCCGTTGGTCGTCAGGATGTTCATGAAGATGTCCGGCGATCCCTTCGCCCGTGCCAGGTCCGCGTCGTGATGCACGTCCTGGTAGTCGCGTGAGGCGATCGCCCCGGCCACGATCAGCGTGCGGGTGATCTCGATCTCCAGCGGCGCCAGTACGTCGCCCACCCTCATGTCCCCGCCTCCCCGTTCGCGATCAACTCCCCTAGCTCCTGCAGCAGTTCGCCCCCGCAGCCCAGATACGCGTCCAGCTGCCGGCCCCACAGGAAGTGCCGGTGCACGGGGTGCGCGAGGTCGGCGCCCGCCCCGCCGTGCAGATGCTGGCCCGTGTGCACCACCCGCCGGCCCGCCTCGGAGGCCCACCAGGCGGCCGTGAGGGCGTGCGCCCGGTACGGCAGCCCCTCGTCGCGCCGCCAAGCGGCCTCGTACGCCGTCACCCGGATCGCCTCGGTGTCCATGTGCGCGTCGGCGGCGCGCAGTTGGACTCCCTGGCGGGCGGCGAGCGGCTGCCCGAACTGCTCGCGCGTGTTCGTGTGCTCCACGGCCCGCGCCAGCGAACCCGCGCACACTCCGGCCTGGAGCCCGGCGAAGGCGGTACGGGCCGTGGCCAGCAGGTCGTCGTACGCGCCCGCGGAGCCCAGTGCCTCCCCCGGCACCCCGTCCAGCGTCAGCCGCCCCGCCGACCAGGGCGCCGTCAGTTCGACCGGCTCGCTCAGCGCCGCCTCCGCGGTGCGCACCAGCCAGAGCCGGCGCAGGTCGTCGGCGACGAGGACATGGGTGGCGTCGCGCAGCCACGGCACGGCGGGAAGGACGCCGGTCAGCTTCCCGGACGTGGAGAGGGACGAGGAGGCCGGCGGGGAGGCGGACAGCGTGCCCGTGCCCGGCATCGCCCCGGCCACCACCACCGTCCCGTCGGCGATGCCCGGCAGCAGCCGCTCGCGCTGCTCCGGCGAACCGTGTGCCGTCACCGCGAGCAGTCCGTACACACAGCTCGCGGCGAACGGCACCTGCGCCGTGGTGCGCCCCTGCTCCTCCAGCAGCAGTACGAGCCCGAGGAGCCCGGTGTCCGCGACCGCCCCCACCAGCCCGGCGGCGCACAGCTCCTTCCACAGCCCGGCGTCACTGCCCGTCCCGGCCGCGGTGAGCCGTTCGTGGGTGGAGTGGTCGCCGAGGATCCGCGCGGCCAGGTCCGCGGCGGCGGCCTGCTCCTCGGTGGGGGTGAAGTCCATGTCAGCTCCCCTCGCCCGAGCGGCCGGCGGAGGCGGCGGCCCGGAAGACCGGCAGCTCCACGTCCTCGTCGTAGCGCCGGAACGCGAGCCGCACCGGCATCCCGATCCGCACCTCGTCGTACGGCACGCCCACCACGTTGCTCACGATCCGCACGCCCTCGGCGAGTTCGACCAGAGCGACGGCGTAGGGAGGGTCGAAGGCCGGGAACGGCGGATGGTGCATGACGACGTACGAGTACACGGTCCCCTCGCCGCCCGACTCGACCGTGTCCCAGTCCGGGCAGCCGCACGCCCCGCACCCCGGCAGCCACGGGAATCTCAGCGTTCCGCAGGCCGTGCAGCGCTGGATCAGCAGCCGATGCCGCCCGACGCCCTCCCAGAAACCTGCGTTGTCCCGGTTGATCACCGGCCGCGGACGCCTGCTCTTCGTCTCGGAGCTCTTCGTCCCGGAGTTCTTCGTCCCGGAGTTCTTCGGCTCGGCGCTGCTCGTCCGCGCGCTGCCCGATGAGCCCGGAGCCGTCTCCGTGCTCATCGGACCCCGGGGCGCCGGAGCGTACTTGAGGATGCGGAACCTGTGCGTCCCGGCG
Organism: Streptomyces sp. NPDC002698; assembly: GCF_042888945.1. Classification (NCBI taxonomy): domain Bacteria; kingdom Bacillati; phylum Actinomycetota; class Actinomycetes; order Kitasatosporales; family Streptomycetaceae; genus Streptomyces; species Streptomyces sp. NPDC002698. Next base: position 86,010 of record NZ_JBIAQM010000036.1, on the reverse strand, counting down.
AGCTCGCCGCCCGCCCGGATGTCCATCCGCGTGGTGACGAAGTACCCGGTACCCAGCTTGGTCGTCTTGCGCCCGGACACCGACTCGATCATCGAGTCGAAGGTGATCTCGTCCCCGGGGCGCAACGGACGCAGATACTCCTGTTCGCAGTCGGTGGCGACGATCGAGGTGTATCCGGCGCCGTCGAGCAGGGCGAACAGCTCGTCGTAGGTCCTGGAGCGGCCGGGGCGGTCGGCGTGCCCGGAGAGGCCGCTCATCGTCCACGCCTGGAGCATGGTGGGCGGGGCCACCGCGTCCGGCCCCTCGTAGGCCGGGTTGGTGTCGCCCATGGCCTCGCACCAGTGCCGGATCATCGGCGCGTTGACCAGGTCCCGGCCGACACCCCCGACGGTGGCCGCGCGCCCCTGGTACTTCTTCAGACGCTCCGACAGCTCGTCCCCGTCACCCCCGGAACCATCGGGCCCGACGTCCTTCCGCGCCACACCTCCGGGCACCGCCCCCTCCCGCACCGCGCCGTCGGGCGCGAGGCCGTCGTCACGCGCCGCGGAGCGCTCCCCGTCCGTCCCCCGGCCGCTCACCGCCGCCCCCGCCTCATGCCGAGCCGCATCGTCGCGACGATCTCCCGCTGCACCTCGCTCACCCCGCCCCCGAACGTGTTGATCTGCGCCGCCCTGTTCATCCGCTCCAGTTCGCCGCCCCCGAACGCCCCCGGCGAACCGGAGCGGACCAGCGCCCCGGTTCCCACGATGTGCTGGCACATCCGGTACACCGCGACCGCGGACTCGGTTCCCATGACCTTCACGCCGCTCGCGTCCCCGGGCGCCGGACCGCCGGCTCCCACATCCCCCACCAGACGCCAGTTGAGCAGGCGGGACGCCGCGAGCCGCGCGTGCACCTCGGCGAGCTGGGAACGCACCCACGGCTCGTCGGCCGCGCGCCGCCCGCTCACCGGGTCAGGGGTACGGGCCGCCTCCAGCGCGGCCGCGTAGAAGTCCTCGGCCTGCATGCCGATCGCGGCGAGGGCGACCCGCTCGTGGTTGAGCTGGCTGGTGACGATTCCCCAGCCGGCGTTCTCCTCGCCGACCAGGTTCCCGGCCGGGACGCGGATCCCGTCGTAGTAGGTCGCCGTGGTGGTCTGGCCGCCCACGGTCTCGATCGGTGTCCACGAGAAGCCGGGGGCGCCGGTGGGGACGAGCAGGATCGAGATGCCCCGGTGCCGGGGCGCGTCCGGGTCGGTCCGGCAGGCGAGCCAGATCCAGTCGGCGTTCTGGGCGTTGGACGTGAAGATCTTCTGCCCGTCGATCCGCCAGGACCCGGCCTCGTCACCGGCCGCTCCCGCGATCCCCCCGGACCCCGCCTCCCGGACGGCACGCGTACGGAGCGAGGCGAGGTCCGTGCCGGCCGACGGCTCCGAGTACCCGATGGCGAAGACGAGGTCCCCGCTCAGGATGCGTGGCAGGAAGAAGTCCTTCTGCTCATCGCTGCCGTATTTCATGAGGGTCGGCCCGACGGTGTTCAGCGTGACCATCGAGACGGGAGCGCCGGCCCGGTAGGCCTCGTCGAAGAAGACGAACTGCTCGTCCGCCCCGCGCCCCTGCCCGCCGTACGCGACCGGCCAGCCGAGCCCGAGCAGACCGTCGGCGCCGATGCGGCGCAGCAGCGCCCGCTGTCGTGCCGGGTCGTCGGCGGGCGGCGGCCCGTCCGGCATCAGATCCCGGAAGTACGTGCGGAGCTCGGCGCGCAGCCGCTGCTGGCGCTCGGTGGGGGCGAGGTGCACGGCGGCGGCCCTCCCGGACCTCGTACGAACAAGGTTTTCTGACTGTCCGTCAGATACTGTCGCCTGTCAAGGTCATGGGCCCCCGGCCCGGACGAACCGCGGTTCGTCCGGGCCGGGGTGCTCCCGCGACGGCACCGGAACACGTCTGCGCGACGGCACCGAAGCGCCGTCGCGCAGACCTCGTGAAACACCCCCACCCCCCGGATCCCCACCCCTAGAGCCCTACCCCCCGGAGGAGCCCCCCGGCCGACGGAAACCCATCGGCCCCGCCCCTCAGAGCCCGACGAAGCCGATCAGGACGTTCGAGTCGCCCTGGCCGAGGGCGGCGGACAGGGGCGGGGCCGCGACGGCGGCGAGGACGCGAGCGGTACGGATGCCTGCCATGCGAGTTCCTCCAGAAGCGGTTGTGCGCACCGGCGGTGAGCCGGGACGCAAGGGAAATACGGCTTGTTCCAGGGCGGTTGGCCGGCCGCCCCGGCGTTGTCCACGACGTCGCGAGTCAAGAGTTGCCCAGCGCATCCCCGGCGAACCGTCACAGAAGGCGTGATTCCCCCTCAAGCGTGAGGACATATCGATAAAACCCCTTCACGACCACGAAGTGCCTGCTCGGATCCCTGCCGACCGCTCAACCCGAGTGCCGCGGCAACTGAAGCGTTCCGGCGCGTTTTCGGCCGATCTCGCTCATCGCACACCCCGCGTCCTCACACACCCCGAGGACTCTTCCCTTTTTCGAACACTCGTACGAACATGGAGACATGGCCACCATCGACCGGCGGGCCACCACTCTGGCCCTGGCTCACGCCCTGTCCGCAGCCGAGCGCGGACTGGCGGTGATCCCGCTGTCCCGTACGAAGCTGCCGGCCCTGCGCTCACCCCACCGCGACGATCCCGATCCCCTCCCCTGCCACGGCGCATGCGGCCGCTTCGGGCACGGCGTGTACGACGCCTCGACCGAACCCCGGCGCATCCGCGAACTCTTCGCCGCCGCCCCCTGGGCCACCGGCTACGGCATCGCCTGTGGGCTGCACCCGCACCACCTCATCGGCATCGACCTCGACACCAAGTCCGATACGGACTCCTCGACGGCCCTGCGCGAACTGGCGCTGCGCCACCTCTTCACGATCCCGGACACGGTCGTCGTCCTGACCCCCAGCGGCGGCCGCCATCTGTGGCTGAGCGGACCGCCCGACGCCGTCGTCCCCAACTCGGCGAGCCGGCTCGCGCCCGGCATCGACATCCGCGGCGCCGGCGGCTACCTCGTCGGCCCCGGCTCACGCACCGAACACGGCGTGTACGAGACGGCCCCCGGCACCGCCCGGCTCGCGCCCGCACCCTGTCCGCCCGAGCTCCTGCGCCTGCTCCTGCCGCCGCCCGCGACCCGCGCGCACCACCCCACACCCACCGCGACCGACCGGCAGGGCCAAGGACTCGTCCAGTTCGTCCTCACCGCGCACGAGGGCCAGCGCAACACCCGCCTCTTCTGGGCCGCGTGCCGTGCCTACGAGAACGGCATCGGCCCCCGACTGGTCGCCCCGCTCGTCCGGGCCGCCGTCCGCACGGGCCTCACCGAACGAGAGGCCCGCTCGACGATCGCCTCCGCGGCACGGATGACGGCCCCTTCGTCCCGGCGGCACTGAAGCGACGCCGTCACCCACGGACGCTCCGGCTGCGGCCCCTCGGCCGTCCCGCCCGGGGAGCGGTCCCCGGGCCCGGAGGCGGTGCGCGACCACTGGCAGCGGTGGACCGGCGGGCCACCGGGCCGGTGACGGAACCGCGGACGATGCACACGTACGGGGTGCCGCAAACCAGGTTTCACCACACGTACGGGTGAGCGTCGGAACCTGACGGCCGGGTATGGAGTCACTGGCTTGGAGCTGCGAAGGGGCCTGGCCCGATGACGGCCCGAGTGGCGAAAACGCCCGGTGACAACGGCGTTTCCGGAAGGAAGCGATGACACGGAACACGTTTCCGGTCCTCATGAGGCAACAGCGTGTGCGTGTCTACACCGAACCAAACGTCTCGATTGTTCAGAATGTCGGCAACTGCCCCATTTGAAACTTTGAAGTTTCGCTGCCGAGGAGCGTGGCATGCAGGTTCGCAGGTGGCTCCCAGGCCAACCCACCCATATCGGTCGACACGACTGGCCGGACGAGGGCGACGACACAACACACCTGCGGTTGCGGGCCGGCTCCATCGTGGTACTCGACCGACAGGCCTGGCGGATCCTGGAGATCAACGACTACGCGGGCGACTGGTGGCCGGAGTCCTATGAGAAGGCGTGGGGCGAACACGTGGAGTTGTGGTGGCACGCCAACGAACTGCGGCGGGCCAACAACCAAGCGGTCAAACCGGCCCCCGAGCGCGCCGAGTTCTACAAGCGCCCGGTGGTCCTGGTCCTGCGCAGCGAGAACCTGCCCCGATCCGCGCCGAAGCACTGGTGCGCTCCCGCCAGCCACGACTGGCAGGTCCTCCCGGAGCACTACGCCGTCTGCCGCGCCTGCGGCGAGCTGCCGCCCTGTCACCACGGGGAGTACCGCTGGGAGGGCGGTCCCCGCCGGCCGGAGCAGAGCGGCGGCATCCCGCTCATGGTGCCGGAGGGCTGCTGCATGGGGTGCGCCGAGCAGATCAAGCCCCGGGGACGAACCGTGCACTTCCCGGGCCCGAACCTCTGGTACCCGGACCTGGGAGAGAACACCGCGGTCTTCCACACCCGCACCGCCTGCGCCGATCAGGTCGACTGCTACCGCATGCAGTGGCAGGCCCAGTACAGCCCCCGCGCCTCCACGCACTCCGCCACCCTGGCGTTCCCGGGTTTCGAACACTTCCTGCTGCCCCGGACGCGTCGCGCGCCGGACCTGGTCCCACACGTCCAGCAGGTCTCCCACAGCCCGTACGCCGCACAGCCCTCACCGGCTCTGCCGTCCCGGCCGGAAGCGGAGACACACGCCTCCCCGGGCCCGTACACCGCACAATCCTCACCGGTTCTGCCGTCCCGGCCGAAGGCGGAGGCACATTCCTCCCCGGTCAGCGGCTCCGGCACCTTCCACCTCCCGTTCGACAGGTACCGGAGGGAGCCGGAGACCGGCGCGATGCCGGCCGGCCCGTCGGCACCCGCCGTTCCTGAGCCGACGCGCCGGCCGGCCCCCGCGGCTTCCGGCGTGCCCACGGCGAACCCGGCCGTGCCGGTCCGGCCCGCCGCACCGGGGTCTCCTCCCCCGGCCGAGGCGTCCGCGCCCGCCGCCGCTCCGCCTCCCCCTCCTGCCGAGAGCGCCGGGGCAGCCCTCCAGGCGGCGCAGGAACTGGGCCGGTCCCTGGCAGAGCGTCCGGCCTTCCACAACGCGGAGCAGGCGGCCAGGGTGATCGAGGAACTCACCGCCGCGGTCCGGAACATCGCGCTCTGCCTGAACAACCCGCCTGCCCGTGAGCACTCCTGACCCGCATACGGCGGCCTGCACAAGGAGCTTCGGGGCGCAACCACCGATCGGCACCATGACGGAGCCTGACCGACGCGGGACGAGCCTCATACGGACGGGGTGCCCCTCAGTGAGAGACACCCCGTCCGGCCGAGCACACCCGTGAACTGCGGTGGGTGTGGGATTTGAACCCACGGTGACTCGCGCCACGACGGTTTTCAAGACCGTTCCCTTAGGCCGCTCGGGCAACCCACCCCGCCCCCGCCCACCTGGGGCGGGAGCGGATACAGCCTACCCGGCTCCGAGCGTCTCGCGGAGGCGCGGTCCACACCGGGGCCACCGGCGTCGAGCGGGCTCACCGACGTCACCGGTCCGGTGCCGGCGGATGGAGCCAGGTGCCGTGACCGTGTGATCGGAGAGAAGGGCCTCCAGGGGTGCCGTCCTGGCCGCCCCATGGAGTACGAACCCACCCGTCGACGTGCGGGAACCCATCGGCTTCGGGTTCGCGAAAAGCCGCTTTCGTGAATACTTCGCCGCCTTGCGCTCACTCGAATGCCACACATCTGAAGGAGGGGGAGCGGCGTTAGCGAAATATGGCGAAAGCAAGTCCTCTCGCTCCACCCGTCTCCGGATCGACGGCACAGGGGCCGGCCGCGGCACGTGCCGTGACAGCCGGGCGGTACACCTGTACGCCTGCCGCCGCGTGCACCTCGCCTGACGCCTTCGGCACCCTGCACGGGGACGGCGCACGCATCGAACTGTGGGCCGCCGAATCGCTCCTCGGCGATTTCCTGACGGTGCCGGACACGGTCCAGGAGGAAATCAACCAGCGGTGGAACGGCCAGGGACGCTCCGGCCGCCACAGCCCTCACGTGACTGGGGCGAATTTCCGTGAATGACGACTATCCGCATCTCTCCTTCGCCCGGTACGGCCAGCAACCCGCATACCCCACCGGACCGGAGACCGGTCAGTACGGCGATCACGTCGACGCCCTGCACGAACAGGGCTGGGATCCGGTCGAGGAACTCACCTATCTCCTCCAGGACGCCGCGGCGGCGGAGCAGGACGTCACCGTGCCGCCCCCGCGCGGCGAACCGGCGTACGCGGACGGGTTCACCGGCGAATTCACCGGTGAGTTCACGGGCGAGTTCACCGGCGACCCGATGGACAACCTGGTGCAGATCACCGCCGAGTTGCCGCCCATCCGGCGCTCGACGGCCGGTCACCGCAAGGTACGGGTCCGCAACCGCCGCAACTGGCTGCAGACCGTCAGCTTCGTGATCGCCGCGGTCGCCGCCGCCACCGTGTCGATGGTGAGCGTCTTCAGCGGCATGGTGGCCTACTCGCCGCTCCAGCGCATCGCGTCCAACGCGCAGAGCGGTACGGGACCTTGGTGGCCCCTTCTGGTCTACGGCCCCTGGGTGGTGGCCTCGCTCTCGATCCTGAGGGCCGCCCTGCACCGGCGCCGGGCCGTGCACTCGTGGTACGTCGTCCTGCTGTTCTCGTCCGTCGCGATGATGTTCTGCGTGGCCGACGCCCACCAGACGGTCACCGGTGTGGCCACCGCCGTCGTACCCGCCCTGGCGTCGTTGACCTGCTTCCAGCAGCTGATCCGTCAGATCACGCTGACCCGGCCGCCCCGCCAGAGCACGTCCCGCCACCGGCAGCGCCCCTGCCCTCCGGCGTCCGCGGAACGCGGCGGCGGCAAGAAGGGTCCGGCGGCCTCGAAGAAGCCGCGCGTCTGACGCGTCCCGGGACTCCGCCCCGGCCGGGGCGGAACAGCCCGCACGCGGAAGGGGTGCCTCCCGGGAGAGACACCCCTTTCGCGCCGGACCGGACGATCAGCTGTCGCCCTCACGGGAACCGAGGGTGACGTCGACCGTGTGGGTCTTGCCGTCGCGCGTGTACGTGAGCTTGACGGTGTCGCCGGGCTTGTGGGTCCAGATCGCGCCGATGAGGGTCGGACCGCTGTCGACCACCATGCCGTCGAGCTTGGTGATGACATCGCCGGGCTTGAGGCCCGCCTTGGCGGCCGGACCGCCGGACTCGACCGCCGAGGCGCCGCTCGCGCCCTGCTCGGTGATCTTCGCGCCGCCCGTGCCCTCCTCCAGGGAGACGGACGCGCCGATCTTCGCGTACACCGGCTTGCCCGACTGGATCAGCTGCTGGGCCACGTACTTGGCCTGGTTGACCGGGATCGCGAAGCCCAGGCCGATGGAGCCGGACTGGCCGGAACCGCCGAGACCGCCGCTGCTCGACGACTGGATCGCCGAGTTGATGCCGATCACCGCGCCCGAGGCGTCGAGCAGGGGGCCGCCGGAGTTGCCCGGGTTGATCGAGGCGTCCGTCTGGAGGGCGCTCATGTAGGAGGACTTGCTGCTGGCGCTGCCGTCGCTGGAGGCGACCGGACGGTTCTTGGCGCTGATGATGCCCGTGGTCACCGTGTTGGAGAGACCGAAGGGCGCGCCGATCGCGATCGTGGAGTCGCCGACGGCCACCTTGTCGGAGTCGCCGAGGGCGAGCGGCTTCAGGTCCGAGGGCGCGTTCTTCAGCTTGATGACCGCGACGTCGTACCCCTGCGCGTGGCCGACCACCTCGGCGTCGTACTTCTTGCCGCTCGGGAAGGTGGCGGTGAGCTTGCCGCCGTCGACCGCGTCCGCCACGACGTGGTTGTTGGTCAGGATGTGGCCCTGCTTGTCGAAGACGAAGCCCGTACCGGTGCCGCCCTCGCCGTTGGTGCTCTGGGCCTCGATGGTGACGGTGCTCGGCAGCGCGCCCGCGGCCACGTTCGCGACGGTGCCCGAGGCGCGCTTGACCTCACCGCTGCTGCTCGGGGCGGAGACCGTCGTCGAGTCGGTGGAGTCGTCGTCGTTCTTGGCCAGCGAGTAGCCGATGCCGCCGCCGACACCGCCGGCGACCAACGCGGCCACCAGGACCGCGGCGACCAGACCGCCGCGCCCGTTCCTCGGCTTCGGCGCGGGCTGCTGGTAGGAGGAACCCCAGCCGCCGGCACCCGAGCCGCCGCCGTCGGCGTACGAAGGTGTGACGGGCGGCGGAGGCGGCCAGCCCGCTTCGGGGGCGGACCCCTGGGTCGGAGCCTGCCCGTAGGGGTCGGCACCCTGCCCGGCTCCGTCCGACGCGTACGCCGGCCCGCCCACGGGCGCCGACGCGTGCTCCGGTGCGCCGGGCACCGCGGGGATCGGAGCGGTCGGCGCGCTCCCCGCGTACGAGGCGCCCTGCGCGGAAGCAGCGGGAGTTTCCACCGGCACGGGAGGTGCGGACGGGGCCGGGGGTACTGCGTTGCCCTCGTTCTCGGTGCTCACAGCTCTTCTCCTCGATCCACGGCTGTTGTTCTCGGTCGCACTCGGTCACGCCCACTCACACTTGTCGATGGCCCGGCGCGATTCAGCTGTGCATGTGCTTTTGTACGCCGTCAGCTTTTCCCACGGGGCGTCAGGGCACCATAAGCGGTGGCTGTGCGTCCGAGACCATCCTTTATAAGGGACTTTTATTACTAAAAGGAATGTCTTGGGATATATCTCACTTCACGCTCGCCCGGCGACGGTGGCACCATGACGCCGTGACCCTCGCACGACAGCACCCGATCCAGGTCGTCGCCCACCGCGGAGCCTCCGAAGAGGCCCCCGAGCACACGTTGGCCGCTTACAAGAAGGCGATCGAGGACGGTGCGGACGCCCTCGAGTGCGATGTACGGCTGACCGCCGACGGCCATCTCGTCTGTGTCCACGACCGCCGCGTGAACCGGACGTCCAACGGCCGCGGAGCCGTCTCCGCCCTGGAGCTCGCCGAACTCACCGCACTGGACTTCGGCTCCTGGAAGAACCGCGACGAGTCGCCCGACTGGGAACACACTCCCGGGAGCCTGACGGACACCTCCGTCCTCACCCTGGAGAGACTGCTCGAACTCGTCGCCGACGCCGGCCGCCGCGTGGAGCTGGCCGTCGAGACCAAGCACCCGACCCGCTGGGCGGGCCAGGTCGAGGAACGGCTGCTCCAGCTGCTGAAGCGCTTCGGCCTGGACGCCCCCGCCTCCCCGGCCGAGTCCGCGGTGCGCGTCATGAGCTTCTCGGCGCGCTCGCTGCACCGCGTCCGGGCCGCGTCCCCGGCCTTGCCGACGGTCTATCTGCTCCAGTTCGTCTCACCCCGGCTGCGGGACGGACGACTGCCCGCCGGTGTCCGGATCGCAGGCCCCTCGATGCGGATCGTACGCAGTCACCCGGGGTACATCGAGCGGCTGAAACGCGCCGGTCACCAGGTGCACGTCTGGACCGTGAACGAACCCGAGGACGTCGATCTCTGCGTTGAGCTGGGCGTCGACGCCATCATCACCAACCGCCCCCGCGCGGTGCTCGGCCAACTGGGCCGCTGACCTGGCCCTGTCCGAGGCGGGCGGCCCTCCGGAAAACGCCGTGGCCACCCCCCGGAAACCATCGAGAATCGGCCACCCGGTCACAGGGAGTGCACCGGCGCGTTCGCTCCGCATTCGATCGTTACGAGTGCGTCAGCAGACGTCGATTGGCCGGTTTCCGGTCCAGTCCAAAGGGGCATCCACACCGTGGCGTGGGGTGAAGGAGGTCTCGGGGGTGGCGTTGGTGGTGGCACAGGAGGTGCCCACGTCGTCGAGCATGGCCGTGCCCCACGGCCCTGCGGGCGTGGGGGAAGCAAGACACCGGATGCGCGATCAACTGCGTTCGGGGGGCTTGGCGGAAACGGTCATCGACGATGCCGTGCTGATCCTTTCCGAGTTGCTCAGCAACGCGTGCCGACACGGCAGGCCCCTGGGCGACGCCCTCGCCGGCGACGGCAACGTGCGCGCGGCCTGGCGTGTCGACCCTGCCGGACGGCTGACGGTCGAGGTGACGGACGGCGGCGGCCCGACCCGCCCGGTGCCCGCGACCCCGTCGGTCACCGCCCGGGGCGGCCGCGGGCTGAACATCATCACGGCGCTGGCCAAGGACTGGGGTGTCCGGGACGACATCCACGGCGAGGTCACCGTGTGGGTGGTCGTCCAGGAGGACGTGGAAACGGCGCGCCGGCGCGACGACTTCGCTACGCGCGTCGCGTCACCGAGGGTGTCCGGGCTCTCCGCCCTGGACTTCGTGGACGCTTTCGACGACCTCGACTGAGCCGTCCCGGGGCGCGCGGACCGGCCGCCGGGCTCCGCGACGACGCGGTGCGTTGTCCACAGGATCCCGTCGGTCTCCGCGCGAACGGCTAGGCTCGCGCCAGTACGAGACGAGCCGTGATCGGGAGACACCCACGATGGCCAAGAAGCGACCCCAGACGAAGGCCAAGCAGCCGCAGTTGAAGAACGGCGGCGAGATCCCGGTCGTCGGAGCGCGCGAGCCCTGCCCCTGCGGCAGCGGCCGCCGGTACAAGGCCTGCCACGGCCGGGCCGCCGCGCACGCCGCGACCGAGCTGGTACACCGCCCGTTCGAGGGCCTGCGGGGCGAGGGCGACTGGGTCGCGCTGCGCGAACTGGTGCCCGCCGCGACGGTCGGGCTGACGCTCAAGGAGAGCCTGCCCGAGGACGTTCCCTCGGTCACCCTCGCCACGGTCCTGCCGATGGCGTGGCCCGCGCTGCGCCGCGAGGACGGCTCGGTGCTGCTCGGCCTTCAGAACGACACGTCGTCCGGCGACATCAGCCGCGACCTGGCCGACACCCTCCGGCGCGCGCTCGTCGCGCCGCCCGGCACCCCGGTCGAGGGACGGCGCGCCCCGGCGGACGGTCCCCGGCTCCAGGACCTGCTCGACCCCGAAGGCCCCTTCGAGCCAGTTGTGCACAGCGGCTTCGAGTTCTGGGTCCCGGACGTGGAGAACTCGACGCCCGAGGTGGCCGCCTCGCTCGAGCGCGCCAACGCCGCCGCCATCCCGACGGTGAAGCTCTCCGGGGTCGACGCCGCCTACTGGTGCGAGACGCCCGACAAGAACCACCTGCGCTGGGTCATGCCGTATGCGGAGGAGCAGCTTCTGGACGCTCTCGCGCGGCTGCACGCCGAGGGCCGCTCGAGCCTCGGGGAGGGCACCCGGCTGGTCGGTTCCTTCCGTGCGCACGGGCTCACGGTCCCGGTCTGGGACCTGCCGAGCGGTGTCACGGCGGACGACGTCGAGAAGCCGGCGGCGGAGTTCGCCGAACGCCTCGCCACCGCTCTGGCCATGGACACGCCGCTGACGGCGGACGAGCGCCGCGCGCGCGGGGGGCTCACCAACCGCCAGGTGACGCTCAGCTGACCCACAGCGGACCCACAGGACGGGAAACTGACCGACCGGTCAGCTGGTCAGGGCCTCGGAAGCGGGTGACTCCTGTCACAACTCCCCGTTGTGACAGGTAAATCCGTGTCCGAATAGCCGAGATCGAATTTGCGAACCGCCGATCTCTTGTTACCGTTCGATTAGCCCGGTTGCTGGTGCATCCCCCGTCGCCAGCAACCGGGTCTTTCCATGTTCGGAATCCCGAACAATATCAATCGCCTTACCGGCGGCCCGAGTTGCTTCCCGAGCGCAGCAACAGCGGCCCCTCGGCGCTCCGCGCGAATTCCGCGACCGCCGAGTACGCCCCCGGATCACCCGCCGTGTGTTCCCTGGGCGTCTCGCACGCCCCCGGATCGTCCTCCGCGTCCATCGCGCAGTTCATCTGCACCGTGCGGCCCCCAGGACCCATCAGGGTCAGGGCCGAGCTCAGCGCCTCGCCGGTCGCGTTGCGGTAGTAGGTGCGTGCCCAGGTCTCCTCGCCCCGCGTCAGGACACAGGTCTGCGCCTCGACACCGTCGGGCGAGGAGAGTTCGGGACCGCACCGGGCGACGGTGGCGAGACCGGGTCCGAGCGGCGGGGGAGAGCGCCGGGGTCCGGGCGACGGCGGCCGGTCGTCCTCGGCAGCCGTCCCGCGCGCGGACGGGGATCCGTGGTCGCCCACCGGGCCGGCCGAGGCCACGGCCAGCGGCAGGGCGAGGACGAACACCACGATTCCCGCCAACGCCACCGGACGGACTCTTCGGGGGTCCGGCCCGCCGCCCGGCGGCGTCTCGGCCCGGCACCCCCCGGAACGACGCTGCATAGGCGGACGATAACGAGCGGGGGAGGGCGCGCGGCTCGCCGCGCGCCGGACGCCCCTACAACTCGGGCGCGCTCACACCCGTACGAGTGAGTGCCTCGACGACGGCATCCACCACGGCCTCCACGCCGGGCACCCAGGGGGCGGCCGAACCGGGCAGGGGAGCGCGCTCCCAGCGGATCTGGCCCTGGCCCGTCTCGGACGGCGGCAGCGCGATGTAGCCGCCGTCGCCGTGGAAGCGCAGGGAGCCGGGGACGTAGTCCTTGGCGTAGAGCAGTTCGCCGAGCTGCTCCATGGAGTACGGGGCGACGAGGATCGCCCAGCGGGAGGGGGACGCGACGACCGGGCCGAGGCGCATGCCCGTGCGGTCGAGGGCGTCCAGCGCACGGGCCGCCGCGAGGGCGGGCAGACTCACCGCGCACGGGGCGCCGCCCCCGGTGGCCAGCACGATGGGGGCCGAGGGCCGGTTGGTCCACCACCAGCGCACCATGCGCTCGTCCGTGGTGGCCGCGAGGAGGCCGGGGTCGAAGGGATGGGCGCCCGGCACCGTGCACTCCGGGTCGGGGCAGCCGCAGCGGGCACGCCCCTGCGGGTCGGCCGCCACACCCGGGAGTACGGGCCACCGCCATGCCGCCGCGAACGTCAGGGCCGCGCTGAGCATCTCAGGCCTCCCGTTGTCTCGCCTGGACAGGAGCCTGCGTCGCCTTCCGAGGATCTCGCGCATGAGCGCTCGTTCCTTTCCGTTGCACGCCTGGCAACACCGAGGATCACATCACACCATGTGTCGATCACTTCACTGTGCGTACCTGCTGGCGCATCACACCCCTGCTGGAGACAAGGGGAACCCCTCTGGGCCGAGCATGTGGCTGTGTCCGCGCCCATACCGCGTACATCCAAAGCATGGGCATGGCGTGGGGTGGCGGCGCCTGGCGTTTTACGTCCCGCGTATTCCTAGCCGCCTCCGCCACGGGAGGATGGGGCACGGTCGTCGGTGGTTAAGACGCCCGGGTCCGTCGCCAGGTTCCGGGCGGATCTCAACCACCCCTGGCCTTCACCGAGTACGTACCCATCACGACCGCTGTGACGCTCCGTCGAACGAGGCCAGTCGACCTCAATAAGCCGTTGCCCGAGTCAGTTTTAGGCCAATTTCAATTTCCCGCAAGGGTTACCACCGGTCGCACGGACACCAGGAATCCCGGCAGGACAATGCTGGACATCCCCTCACGAGTACGTGTACATGTGGAGACACCGCTAGCGGCGCAGAACGACATGGGGGTTTGCGATGCTATTGAGCAAAACGCACCGGTCGGAGAGCCGGACGTCATGAACGCCCCTCACCTTCCGAAAGTGGCCGGAATCGATTCAACGGTTCCTTCGCCCGCACACACTGTCGCACCGGCGCCCGCTCCCACGGACGCCTCCTCGGCCGCCCCGCCGGCCGGCCCCGGAGCCGCTCTCCAGGACCGCCTCGCGGGCTGGGTCTCGGACCTCACCACGCTCCACGAACTCACCGAGCGTGTCGCCCGCACCGCGACCCTGGACGACGCGCTCCAGGAACTGCTCCGCGCCGGAGCCGCCCTCGTGGGCGCCCGGCGCGGTCTCGTCGTCCTGGAACCCGGCGACGGACTGGGCCCCGACACCACGATCGGCCTCGGCCTCGCCCGAGCCGACCTCGGCCACATCGAGACGGTGCCGCGCAGCTCCATGTCGTACGGGAAGATCCTGGACGGACTGCCGGGCGGCGAGGGCGAGATCACCCAGCCGGACCTCCTCTCGGAGGACGGGCTCGACCCGCGCCACCGCGAGGTCGCCGCCCGTCTCGGCTACGCCGCCAGCTACGCGCTGCCGCTGTCCACCGAGGCGGCCGGCCGGCTCGGGGCCGCCGTGTGGCTCTACGACGAACCCGCCGAGCCGGTGGAACGCCAGCGCCACCTCATCGGCCTCTACACCCGCCATGCCACCGAGCACCTGGCACGGCTGCTGGAGCTCGAACGCGCGCGGACGTGCGTGACGACGATGTCCGAGGAACTGCTCCCCCCACGGCTGCCCCGGGTCTCCGGCGTCCAGCTCGCCGCCCGGCACCGCACCGGCCCGCGCGGCGGCGGCGACTGGTACGACGCGCTGCCGCTGCCCGACGCCGCGCTCGGCCTCGCGGTCGGCTCCGTCACCGGATCGGGACCCAGCGCGGTCGCCGCCATGGGCCGGCTGCGGGCCTCCCTGCGGGCCTACGCCGTCATGGAGGGCGAGGACCCGGTCGCCGTGCTCTCCGACCTCGAACTGCTGCTGCGGCTGACCGAACCCGCCCGCTCCGCCACCGCCCTGTTCGCGTACTGCGAGCCCGCCCTGCGCAAGCTCACCCTCGCCGGTGCCGGACACAGCCCGCCCCTGGTGATCGGCCCGCGGCGCACCGAGTTCGTGGAGACCTCCCTGTCCGCGCCCCTGGGCATGCTCGCCTGCTGGGAGGCGCCGAGCGTCGAACTGACCGCCGAGCCCGGCGAGACCGTCCTGATCTACACCGACGGCCTGCTGCACCGCACCGGCGATCCGATGGACCGCGCCTTCGCCCGGCTGCACGCGGCGGCGGCGAGCGTCCCGAGGACGCTGCGCGACGACCCGGGCGCGGTCGCCGACCACGTGCTGCGCGGTGTGCTGCCGGACGGTCTCGACGAAGCGGACAGCGACGAGGACGTCGTCCTCCTGGCGGCCCGCTTCGAGTGAGTGGACTCTCACCCGGTGTAACAGGTCCTCCGGCCCTGGGCCCCCTTCACCACGTCCGTACGATGGGGGGGTCCAAAGTCGTATGAAGGAGGCAGACCGTGTCGGAGGCGCTCACCCCGGAGACCCCGGAAGCCGTACTCGACGAAGCCGCTGACGAAGCGGGCGAGGAAGAGCCCATCAAGCAGCGCAAGAACGGCCTGTACCCGGGCGTGTCCGACGAGCTCGCCGCCAGCATGAAGTCCGGCTGGGCCGACACCGAGCTGCGGGGCCTCGAGCCCATCGCCCAGGCCGGGTACACCGCGGCCCGCCGCGCCGCGCTGTCCGCGCGCTTCCCGGGCGAGCGTCTGGTGATCCCCGCGGGCAACCTGAAGACCCGCTCGAACGACACGGAGTACCCCTTCCGTGCCTCGGTCGAGTACGCGTACCTCACCGGCAACCTCACCGAGGACGGCGTCCTCGTGCTGGAGCCCGCCGCCGAGGGCCACAAGGCGACGATCTACCTGCTGCCGCGCTCCAACCGTGAGAACGGCGAGTTCTGGCTGTCCGGGCAGGGCGAGCTGTGGGTCGGCCGCCGCCACTCCCTGGCCGAGGCCGAGCAGCTGTACGGCATCCCCGCCTCGGACGTCCGCGAGCTGCCGACCGCGCTGACGGAAGCCACCGGTCCCGTCCGCGTCGTGCGTGGCTACGACGCCGCGATCGAGGCCGCCCTGACCGACAAGGTCACCCGCGAGCACGACGACGAACTGCGCGTCTTCCTGTCCGAGGCACGGCTCGTCAAGGACGAGTTCGAGGCCGGCGAGCTGCAGAAGGCCGTCGACTCCACCGTGCGCGGCTTCGAGGACGTCGTGAAGGTCCTCGACAAGGCCGAGGCCACCAGCGAGCGCTTCATCGAGGGCACCTTCTTCCTGCGCGCGCGGGTCGAGGGCAACGACATCGGCTACGGCTCGATCTGCGCCTCCGGGCCGCACGCCTGCACGCTGCACTGGGTGCGCAACGACGGCCCGGTCCGCTCCGGCGATCTGCTGCTGCTGGACGCGGGCGTGGAGACCCACACCCTCTACACCGCCGACGTCACGCGCACGCTCCCGGTCAACGGCACTTTCACGGAGATCCAGAAGAAGATCTACGACGCCGTGTACGACGCCCAGGAGGCCGGTATCGCGGCCGTCCTGCCGGGTGCCAAGTACCGCGACTTCCACGACGCCGCCCAGCACGTGCTGGCCGAGCGTCTCGTCGAGTGGGGGCTCCTCGAAGGCCCCGTCGAGCGCGTCCTGGAGCTCGGCCTCCAGCGCCGCTGGACCCTGCACGGCACCGGCCACATGCTCGGCATGGACGTCCACGACTGCGCCGCCGCGCGCACCGAGACGTATGTCGAGGGCACGCTGGAGCCGGGCATGTGCCTGACCGTCGAGCCGGGCCTGTACTTCCAGGCGGACGACCTGACCGTGCCGGAGGAGTACCGCGGCATCGGCGTCCGGATCGAGGACGACCTCCTCGTCACCGAGGACGGCAACCGGAACCTGTCGGCCGGACTGCCGCGCCGCTCGGACGAGGTCGAGGCCTGGATGGCGTCCCTCAAGGGCTGACGCCGTGCCCGCGAGGGCCGATGCGAGACCGATGGCCGGGCACCTTCCGAGGTGCCCGGCCATCGGTGCGTCCAGGGGCGGCCGCCGGGACCGCGGTGCGTCCAGGGCGTGTGCGGCCCCGCTCGGACTCCGGCTTCCGGTCCGGTGCCCGGCGGGCCTGGACGGGCCGTCAGACGCGCGTGACCGGCAGCGCGTCCACGAACAGCGCGCCCGCGAGCAGACCGCCGCTGCCCCGGGGACTCCACCCGCGCGCGTGGAGATCGTCGTCGAGTACGGCCAGGCCCGAACGCCCGGCCTCCGTGGACGTACCCCCCGCTTCGAGCACCCCCCGGGCGCCGGCCTGGACGTGGCGGAGGCCATGGGGTCCTGCCGTGTACAGCAACTCGGTGTCCTGGAGCGTGGCCATGACCGCGAGGAGGGCGTCGAGACGGGCGTACGGTTCGGGCGCGCCGGCCGCGCGGGCGGTGGCGAGCGCGTCCAACGCCCTTCGCACGTGCGGGAATCCGGCACGCGCCTCACCGCGCGCACCGGCCGCGCCGTACGTCGCGGAGACGGACGAGCCGCGGGAGGGCCGCCGCGGTGCCCGCCGGTCGGTGTGCGCCGCGATCCGCTTGGCCGTCGCGGTGACATCGGCTCCGGCGGCCGCGGGGTCCAGCGCCGCCGCGGCGACCAGCAGCCCGAGGACCCACAGGGCGCCGCGGTGGCCGCCGCCCGTCAGGGCCACCGAGTGCTCGGTGCACCGGCCGATCGAACCCAGCTCCGCGCGGAGTTCGGGGGTGGCGCGGCCGGTACGGCGGGCGGCGGCGGCCATGGCCGCGAGGCCGGGGGTGAGTGCCTTGGCGGACCAGCGCAGGGAGCACAGGTCCCGCCGGGTCACCCGGGCACGGAGGTCACGAGGGTCGGGCAGTCCGGGTTTGGGAGTCAGTTCCAGCTGCCGGGTCAGCGCGGCCACCGCGGCCCGCGCCAGCACCTCGTCGTCCTCGCGGCTGCTCAATCGACGTACCCCTTCTCCCGAGGACGCCGGCGGTGAAGGCACCGGAGCCGAGGCCGGCCACGTACGAAGGAAACGTAGACGCGCCGGCTCTCAAGAACCTGGGCGCACGCTGTCAGTGGCCTGTGAGCTCCGGGAGGGGCGGGCGGGAAGCCGGGAACCGGGGCGTGGGGCGCGGAGGTCCCGGCGGATCGCCTCCGGCACGGACGTCGGCGCCGTCCGGCACGTCAGGCGCCGTCCGGCACGTCCAGCACATTCGGCACGTCAGGCGCATCCGGCACGTCAGGCGGGCAGCAGCGAGGGGGCCGTCTTCCACTTGAGGATCTTGTCGAAGCTCACCACCGCACCGCCGCGCCCCGGCCTGTTGCCGATGTGGACGTGGTCGGCGAGCTCGCGGATCAGGCACAGCCCCCGGCCGTGCTCCGCGTCCTCGCCGGCCTGGCGGAGCAGGGCGCGGGCGTTCCCGGCCGGAAAACCCGGGCCGAAATCGGCGACTTCGATGCGGCACTGGTCACCGTCGAGATAGGCCGTCACGCGATACGCCTCGCAGGAAGAGCCCCGCACGCCGTCCCCGCCGTGTTCGACGGCGTTGGCGCAGGCCTCGGTGAGAGCGACTGAAAGGTCGTACGAGATGTCCGGGTCGACACCCGCGCTCTCCATCGTGCCGAGCAACAGGCGTCTGGCGAGCGGAACACTCGCAGCCTCGCGCCGCAGATGGAGTGACCACCAGATGCTCATGCTCCAGCCTCCCGGCCGCGGCTCGACATACCGTTACGTATTGCCGCAACCACCCGTGCGCAATCGCATACGCGACGTGATGCCGCCCATACGGCCGACGCGCTCACCTGAGGCAGCGGTGTATGCGCGAGCGATCCGCCGCCGGACGACGGCCCTTCGGCCGTCCGCCGTCCGGCGGACGGACCGGTCACAAGCCATCAATCGGACCTGCCGTACGGGGCGTCGGGGCCCAGTGCGATGATGAGCCCGCCATGACTGCCCCCCACCAGCGTTCGGCGCGATCCGGAGCAGGCCTCCGGACCCTGAGGGCCGCGGTGTTCGCCGCGGTCTGCGTCGTGCTGGCCGCGGCCGGTCACGGGATCGCCTCCTGCGCCACGGTCCCCTTGTGGACACTGGGCGTCGGCTTCCTCACGGTCTTCGCGGTCGCCGCGGCGCTGGCGGGCCGCGAACGCGCGCTGCCGGGCATCGTGGCACTTCTCGCGCTCGGCCAGACGGTGCTGCACACCCTCTTCGGGCTCGGCCTGCGGACCGGTACGACGGGCGCCGGGTCGTCCATGGGCGCGATGGCGCCCGGGATGCCGATGTCCGACGCCACGCTCGTGGCGCGCGCCGCCCGTCTGGTGTGCGGGACGGCCGCGGCGGCGATCAGCCCCGCGCAGGCCATGAAGATCCTCGCCGACGCGCGGATCGACACGGGTGCGACCGGCATGACGTCGTCCATGCACCATGCCTCGGACGCCGTGCCCACCGCCGCGGGGGCCCCGATGCCGGTGCTGCCCTCCCTGCCGATGCTGCTCGGCCACGTGCTCGCGGCCGTCGCCGCCGGATGGGTGCTGCGCCATGGCGACCTGGCCCTGCTGCGCCTCATGCGCCTGTCGGCGCAGGGCGTCACGGAGGCGGCGCTCGTACGCTCCCTGCGGGCCGCCCTGACCCTCGTACGCGCCCTGCGTACGGGACTTCCGGGGGCGCCCGAGATCGCGCGTACGCCTCGCACCGCGCCGCTCGCGCCCCTCGCTCCACGGACGACCGCTCTTCAGCACACCGTCGTCCGGCGCGGGCCCCCCGCCTCCACCGCGTTCACCCTCGTCGCCTGACACGACGCGCCGCTTCACGGAAATCCACGGAATTCCCCGGTCCCCGGAGTCCTCGACTCCACCGGCCGCACGGGGTTCACGGACCTTCTCGAAGGGGACGCGGTCGTGCCGCACGCGCGCGTACCCGCCGGGTCTCCCCGGGGTGCCGCTCTCGCCCCTTCCACGGGACACCGAGGCGCACGCGCGTCCCCTTTGTCACCGGACTGAATGTGGAGTGTCTCCTTCCATGAAGGCTTCTCGTCTCGCCGTCGTCGGCACCGCCGCCGCCACCGCCGTTCTCGCCCTGTCCGCCCCCGCGTTCGCGCACGTCTCCGTGCAGCCCGAGGGCGCGGCCGCCAAGGGCGGCTACACCGTCGTGAACTTCAAGGTGCCCAACGAGCGCGACAACGCCTCGACCACCCAGGTCGAGGTCAACCTCCCGGCCGACCACCCGCTGGCCTCCGTCATGCCGCAGCCGCTCGACGGCTGGACCGTGAAGGTCACCCGGTCCAAGCTGGACAAGCCGGTCACCGCGCACGGCGAGAAGATCGACGAGGCCGTCACCAAGGTCACCTGGACCGCCGACGGCAAGGGCATCGAGCCGGGCTTCTTCCAGAAGTTCCCGCTCTCCATCGGCGCGCTGCCCGAGGACACCGACACCCTCGTCTTCAAGGCGATCCAGACGTACTCCAACAAGGAAGTCGTGCGCTGGATCGAGCCGCAGAAGGAGGGCGCGGAGGAGCCCGAGCACCCGGCTCCGACGCTCGCGCTCACGGCCGCCGCCGAGGGGGGCCATCACGGCTCCGCCGCCGCGGAGGACGCCTCCCACACGGAGGAGACCGATGAGCACACCGACGAGCACACCGACGAGGCGGCCTCCGCCGCGGACAGCAGCGACACCACCGCGCGCGTGCTCGGCGTCGTGGGCATCCTCGTCGGCCTGGCGGGCGTGGCGTACGGCGTTCTGGCCGGCCGGCGGCGTACGAACGCCTGAGGTGCCGGCACACACCTGAGGCACTGAGACACACGCTCCCGGTGGGCACCGGAGGGTCGCGGACGCGGCTCCGCGGACGCGGCTCGCGGCCGCGCCCGGCCCGGCCCCGCCGCCCCGTCCGACCCCCGGTGCCCACCGGAGCGCTCACATCTGGGACATTTTTCTATGCGCAAGAAGACGTACGCGACGGCCGCCCTGTTCGCCGCCGCCGCTCTGACCCTCTCCGCCTGCGGCAGTGGCGACGACAGCGACGCCGCCGGCGGCCCGGTCGCCGCCGTGTCCGCCGAGGCCGGCTCCGCCAAGGCCGCGACGGTCCTGGACAACCCGTTCGAGAAGCCGGACCTCGTGCTCACCGACACGACCGGCGAGAAGTACGACCTGCGCGCGGAGACCAAGGGCCGTCCCACGCTCGTCTACTTCGGCTACACCCACTGCCCCGACGTCTGCCCCCTGACGATGAACAACCTCGCCGTCGCCAAGAAGCAGCTCCCGAAGGCCGAACAGGACAAGCTGCGCGTCGTGTTCGTCACCACCGACCCGGCTCGCGACACACCCGCCGCGCTCGGCACCTGGCTCAAGGGCATCGACCCCGATTTCATCGGCCTGACCGGCGACTTCGCCTCGATCCAGGCCGGCGCCCGCCGCCTCGGCATCACCATCGAGCCG
Source organism: Streptomyces sp. NPDC002698 (assembly GCF_042888945.1). Lineage (NCBI taxonomy): Bacteria > Bacillati > Actinomycetota > Actinomycetes > Kitasatosporales > Streptomycetaceae > Streptomyces > Streptomyces sp. NPDC002698. The sequence continues at coordinate 64,981 of NZ_JBIAQM010000036.1, read as the reverse complement.
ACGACCAAGGACAAGAACGGCAAGGCCGTCTCCGTGCACGGCACCCAGGTCGTCGCCTTCTCGCCGAAGACCGACGCGGGCTATGTGCTGTACGGCGAGAGCGCCACCGTCGACGACTACACCAAGGACCTGCCCAAGATCGCCGAGGGGAAGACCCCGTGAGCCGCCGTACGGGCCGCCGCGCGGGACTCCTCGCCGCCTGCTCCCTCGTCATGACCGCCACCGGGACTCTGGCGGGCTGCGGCTCGGGCGGCTCGTCGTCGTCCCCGGCCGGTCCCGAACTCAAGGTCACCGGCGCCTACATGCCCGCCCCGAGCATGGACACCATGGCGGCGGGCTTCTTCACCGTCACCAACGCTGGCGGCGCCGACACGCTCACCTCGGTCACCAGCGATCTCTCGGACGAGGTGACGATGCACGCGACCGTGGACGGCGCGATGGAGGAGAGGAAGTCCTTCGCCGTACCCGCCGAGGGCACCCTGGACTTCGCCAGCGGCGGCAACCACCTCATGTTCGCAAAGCTCACCCACAAGCCCGGACAGGGCGAGAAGGTGTCCGTGGAACTGCACTTCGCCAAGTCCGGCACGGTCAGGATCTCCATGCCGGTGAAGCCCGCGACATACACCCCGAAGACCGGACGCTGAGGGAGGCATCACCGTGACATCGACCATCGCCCCCCGCTTCAGGACCCTCCTGCTGCTGTTCCTCGCCGTCACCGGAGCGCTCCTGGCGGGCGCCGCGCCCGCCTCCGCGCACGCCGCGCTGACCGGGAGCAACCCGACGCAGGGATCGGTGGTCGACAAGGCGCCCGCCCAGGTCTCGCTCACCTTCTCCGAACAGGTCTCGCTGCACGACGGATCGCTCCAGGTGCTCGACCCCAAGGGCGGGCGGGTCGACGCCGGGAGCGCGAGCGACCTGGGCGGCGACACCTACGGCCTGAAGCTGCGCCCGGGGCTGCCCGACGGCACGTACACCGTCACCTACCAAGTGGTCTCCGCGGACAGCCACCCCGTCTCCGGTGCCTTCACCTTCTCCGTCGGCGCTCCCTCGCAGACCTCCGTCGCGCTGTCCGGCCAGGCGGTGGGGGGCGGCCTGGTGGGCTTCCTCTACGGAGCCGCGCGCTACTTGTCGTACGCCGGATACATCCTGCTCGTCGGCGGAGCCGCCTTCGTGCTGGCCTGCTGGCAGCGCGGCTCGGGCATCCGGCCGGTACAGCGGCTCGTGGTCTGCGGCTGGCTCACGCTCACCGCCTCCACACTCGCCCTGCTGCTCCTGCGCGGTTCGTACGTGGGGTCCGGCAAGGCCGGAGACATCTTCGACCTGACCCTGCTCGGCGAGGTGCTGCAGACCAAATCGGGCGCGGCCCTGGTGTCGAGACTGCTGCTGCTCGCCGCGGCGGCGCTGTTCATCGCCGTGCTCTTCGGCGCGTACGCCAGACGCGACGAGGACGAACGCGCGGCCGGAGCGAACACCGGGAGCGGAGAGCCGGACAAGGAGACGGACAACGGCGCCACGGACGCTGGTGCCACGGGCACCGCTGCCACGGGCACCGAGGACCCGGACACCGAGGACCCGGACGCCGAGGCCGGTCACCTGGCCGCGGAGAAGAACGACCTCACCTTCGGGCTCGCCGTCGGCGGCTCGGTCGTCGCGGCCGGCCTCGCCGCGACCTGGGCCATGGCCGAACACGCCTCCACCGGCGTCCAGCCGGGTATCGCGATGCCCGTCGACGTCCTGCACCTGCTGGCCGTCGCCGTCTGGCTCGGCGGTCTGTCGACGCTGGTGGTCGCTTTGTTCCGGGCTCCGGCACAGACGCCCGTCGAGGCGACGACCGTCCGCCGCTTCTCCCGCCTCGCGTTCGGCGCCGTCCTCGTACTGGTCGCGACCGGGATCTACCAGTCGTGGCGCCAGCTCGGCTCCTGGTCGGCGCTCACCGACACGTCGTACGGACAGCTGCTGCTCGTCAAGGTCGGCCTGGTGGCGGTCCTCGTGGGCATCGCGTGGATCTCGCGACGCTGGACCGCCCAGCTGTCCGAGGTGACGGCCCCCGAGGCCGCCGCCGTCCTCGTGGAGCAGCGCTCCGAGCTGAGGACGCCCGCCACCGTCCCCGCCGACTCCCGGCGCGCCGCCCAGCTCGCCCGGCAGCAGGCCGCCGTGGACTCCACGCGCGACAAGCGGGTCCGTGACGCCGACCCGCAGCGCTCGGGCCTGCGGCGCTCGGTGCTCGCCGAGGCGGGGGTCGCGGTCGTCCTGCTCGCGGTCACGACCGCGCTGACGGCCACCGAGCCGGGACGTACGGCGGAGGCGGCCCGGCAGGCCACCGCGTCCGCCGTGCAGCGCTCCGGACCGCTGTCCCTGAAGATGCCGTTCGACACGGGCGGCGAGGACGGCAAGGGCACGGTGGAGATCACCCTCGACCCGGCCCGTGTCGGCGGCAACCAGATGCACGTCTTCGTGCTCCGGCCGAACGGCAAGGCCTTCGACGTCCCCGAGGTGAAGGTCGCCTTCACTCTCACCGCGAAGAACGTCGGCCCGCTGCCCGTGACCCCCGACCGGGTCGCCACCGGACACTGGGCGGCGAGCGGGGTGCAGATCCCCATAGCGGGCGACTGGAAGATCGCGGTGACCGTGCGCACCTCCGACATCGACCAGGCCACCGTGAACAAGAACGCGCAGATCGGCTGAACCTGACCATGGCTGACCAGTCCACCCCGGGGACCTCCGCCCGAAAGGCCCCGTCCCCCGCAGCGTCCACCGGCACCGCGTCGCCGGGCGATGCCCGGCGGGGAGTCATGTCACGGCGCCGGCTGCTCGGCACCGCCGGCGCCACCGGGCTCACGCTCGGAGCGGCGGGGGCAGCCGTGGGGTACGCGGCGGCACCCTCCCCCGCCAAGGCCGTCCCGCTGACCTCCGTCGGCGCGGACATGGCAATGTTTCACGGGAAACATCAGCCGGGCATCACCACCGCCCTCCAGGCCCGCGGCCACCTCGTCGCCTTCGACCTGACGGCGGGCGCGGGCCGCCGGGAGGCCGCCGCCCTGCTCCGCCGCTGGTCGGTGACGGCCCGGCGGCTGATGGCGGGCGAGGCCGCGGCCCACGAGGACACGGACGTCGCGCGCGACGCAGGACCGTCGTCCCTCACCGTCACCTTCGGCTTCGGACACAGCTTCTTCGCGCGTACGGGCCTGGAGAAGCAGAGGCCGGTCGCCCTGGACCCGCTGCCCGACTTCTCCTCCGACCATCTCGACAAGGCGCGCAGCGACGGCGACCTGTGGGTACAGATCGGGGCGAACGACGCCCTCGTCGCCTTCCACGCCCTGCGCGCGATCCAGAAGGACACCGGCACCGCGGCGCGGGTGCGCTGGCAGATGAACGGTTTCAACCGCTCGCCGGGCGCCACCGCCGCGCCGTCGACCGCCCGCAACCTGATGGGCCAGATCGACGGCACCCGCAATCCGAAGCCCTCCGAGCCCGACTTCGACGGACGGATCTTCGTCCCCGCCTCCGGCACCCCGGAGTGGATGGCGAACGGCTCCTACGCCGTCGTACGCCGGATCCGCATGCTCCTCGACGACTGGGAGAAGCTCTCGGGCAAGGCCCAGGAGGACGTCATCGGGCGGAAGAAGTCCACGGGGGCGCCGTTGAGCGGCGGCACCGAGACCACCGCGATGGACCTGGACAAGACCGACGCCGACGGCAACCTGGCCGTGCCGATCAACGCGCACGCGCGCATCACCCGGCCCGACCAGAACGGAGGCGCCGCGATGCTGCGCCGTCCGTTCTCCTTCCACGACGGCATCGACGCCGAGGGGACACCCGACGCCGGTCTGCTCTTCGTGTGCTGGCAGGCCGATCCGGTACGTGGTTTCGTTCCCGTCCAGCGCAAACTCGACCGCGGTGACGCGCTCTCGGAGTTCATCCGCCACGAGTCGAGCGGCCTCTTCGCGGTGCCGGGCGGCGCGGCGGAGGGGGAGTACGTGGGGCAGCGGTTGCTGGAGGGGTGACGAGGCCGTCGTGCGGCGGACTCCACGGCCCATCGGCCGACGGGCCGCACGGCGCTCTGTACCTGACAGGCTCGGGGCCGACGCGGGGCCGGGCTCCGCGCGACGCGGCCCAAGGGCTCCGTACCGTGCTCCGTACCGCGGTACCGGGCTCCGTACCGGACCGGTGGCGGGGGTTCCGCGGGCGGCGGACGGGTCGGGCGCGGCCCACTAGGGTGACGGTATGTCGGCGACGCGCTACACCTATCTCGGCCCCGAGGGTACGTTCACCGAGGCCGCCCTTCGCACGCTTCCCGAGGCCGCGACGCGGGAGCTGGTTCCCATGGTGTCCGTCCCGGCCGCGCTCGACGCGGTACGCGGTGGCCAGGCCGCGGGAGCCCTCGTCCCGATCGAGAACTCCGTCGAGGGCGGTGTCACCGCCACCCTCGACGAGCTGGCCAAGGGCGACCAGCTGATGATCTACCGCGAGGTCGTGCTGCCGATCGCCTTCGCCCTGCTGGTCAGGCCCGGCACGGCGCTGAAGGACATCAAGACGGTCACCGGACACCCGGTCGCCCAGCCGCAGGTGCGCAACTGGCTCGCCGCGCATCTGCCGGACGCCGTCTGGGAGTCGGCGGCCTCGAACGCGGACGGCGCCCGGCTGGTCCAGGAGGGCCGTTTCGACGCGGCCTTCGCGGGCGAGTTCGCCGCGGCCACGTACGGCCTCGAACCGCTGGTGACCGAGATCCACGACGCGGCGAACGCCGAGACCCGCTTCGTGCTGGTCGGCCGCCCGGCCCGGCCCGCCGCGCCGACCGGCGCCGACAAGACCTCCGTGGTCATCTGGCTCGGCGACGACCACCCCGGAGCGCTGCTCGAACTGCTCCAGGAATTCGCCGTGCGCGGCGTCAACCTGATGCGGATCGAGTCCCGCCCGACCGGCCAGGGAATCGGCAATTACTGCTTCTCGGTGGACGCCGAGGGACACATCACCGACCGCCGGGTGGGCGAGGCGCTGATGGGTCTCAAGCGGATCTGTCCCCAGGTGCGCTTTCTCGGTTCCTATCCCCGGGCCGGCGTCGCCCTGGAGGACGTACGGCCGCTGCGGCCCGGAACGTCGGACCACGAGTTCTCCGCGGCCTCGGACTGGCTCGCGCGCTGCGCCGACGGCCGGTTCTGAACGGCGGGCCCACACCCGTCCGAGCGTTTCCCCAGGTCCCACCTGCCGATTTTCGCCATCCACAGGGTTATCCACAGGCACGCTTACCGACCTGGGGACAAGTCGACAACGAAGCGCTACATCATCGACAAATCGGCTACTCGACCCAAGTCCGTCCACACCCTTGCACGTCCCTCTTCGTCTACCCTTTTCCATTGATCAACCCGATAGAGCGAATCATTTACACCCGAAAGTGGCTGTCCAGAGGGTTTGAACCGGGAATTCCACGGCCACCGAAGAGGTATCGGAATGATCAATTCCGACATCCACAGATCTTCCACACACCCTGTGGATAACTAGCGGGGAAGGTCACACCCTGTGGACAACCCGCCTCGCAAGTGCCGCCCTCCGCAAGGAAATCCGGTCAACCGGTGAAGCGCGCATGCCCCGTTCCGGGGAGTAGGCCCCCTTTTCCTTGACGTCGCTCGACGGTCAGGAGATGCGATCCGGCATTTCACTCATACCGTGACAGCGGTCACGCTCTGGAATATCGGGTCGTTGGCCGGAAGTCCGCACCGGTAGCCTTGAGGGGTGATTGACCTTCGCCTGCTCCGTGAGGACCCCGACCGTGTTCGCGCCTCCCAGCGCGCCCGTGGAGAGGATGTCGCGCTCGTCGACTCCCTCCTCTCCGCCGACGAGCGGCGCAGGTCGTCCGGCGTCCGCTTCGACGAGCTGCGTTCCGAGCAGAAGTCGCTCGGCAAACTGATCCCCAAGGCCACCCCGGACGAGCGCGCCGAGCTGCTGAAGAAGGCCGAGCAGCTCAAGACCGACGTCAAGGCGGCCGAGGCCGAGCAGAACGACGCGGACGAGGAGACCAAGCGGCTCCTCCTCCAGCTCGGCAACCTGGTGCACCCCGACGTCCCGGTCGGCGGCGAGGAGGACTTCGTCGTCCTGGAGACGCACGGGACCATCCGCGACTTCGCCGCCGAGGGCTTCGAGCCCAGGGACCACCTGGAACTCGGCGAGTCCCTGGGCGCCATCGACGTCGAGCGCGGCGCCAAGGTGTCCGGCTCGCGCTTCTACTACCTGACCGGCGTCGGCGCGCTCCTGGAGCTCGCCCTCGTCAACGCGGCGATCGCACAGGCCACCGAGGCCGGCTTCACGCCGATGCTGACCCCGGCCCTGGTGCGCCCGCGCGCCATGGAGGGCACCGGTTTCCTCGGCCAGGCCGCGGAGAACGTGTACCACCTGGAGAAGGACGACTACTACCTGGTCGGCACCTCCGAGGTCCCTCTCGCCGCGTACCACATGGACGAGATCCTCGACGCCGACAAGCTGCCGATGCGCTACGCCGGCTTCTCGCCGTGCTTCCGCCGCGAGGCCGGCACGTACGGCAAGGACACCCGCGGCATCTTCCGCGTGCACCAGTTCGACAAGGTCGAGATGTTCTCGTACGTGGCTCCCGAGGACGCCGAGAACGAGCACCAGCGGCTCCTCGAATGGGAGAAGCAGTGGCTGACCGGCCTCGAACTGCCCTTCCAGGTGATCGACGTGGCCAGCGGCGACCTGGGGTCCTCGGCCTCCAGGAAGTTCGACTGCGAGGCGTGGATCCCGACCCAGGGCAAGTACCGCGAGCTGACCTCGGCCTCCAACTGCGACGGCTTCCAGGCCCGCCGCCTGTCGGTCCGTATGCGCGACGGCAAGAAGGTCCAGCCGCTCGCCACACTGAACGGCACGCTGTGCGCCGTCCCGCGCACGATCGTCGCGATCCTGGAGAACCACCAGCTCGCCGACGGCTCGGTGCGGGTTCCCGAGGTGCTGCGCCCCTACCTGGGCGGCCGTGAGGTTCTGGAGCCGATCTCCAAGTGACCAGCACCACCGGTCCGACGGGAGCGTCCGGGGCCACGGAGCCGGGGGCGTTCCCGTACAAGCTCGTCGCGACCGATCTCGACGGGACGCTGCTGCGTTCCGACGAGACGGTCTCGGCCCGCACACGTGACGCGCTCGCCGCGGTGACCGAGGCGGGCGCGGCCCACATCGTCGTCACCGGGCGCGCGGTGCCCTGGACGCGACACGTCCTCGACGAGCTCGGCTATCAGGGCCTCGCGGTCTGCGGCCAGGGCGCGCAGGTCTACCACGCGGGGGAGCACCGGCTCCTCACCTCGGTGACCCTGGACCGGCAGCTGGCCGGTCTGGCGCTCGCCAAGATCGAGGCGGAGGTCGGACCGCTGCTGCTGGCCGCGAGCCGCGACGGGCTCGACGGCGATGTGCTGGTCGGCCCCGGCTACCGCAGGCTGGAGGGTGCGCTGCCGGTCGTCCCGCTCAAGGACGCGGCGGACCTGTGGTCGGCCCCTCTGAACAAGGTGTACGTCCAGCATCCGACGCTTTCCGACGACGAGCTCGCGGCCGTGGCCGTGAAGGTCGCGGGCGGACTCGTCGGTGTCACGATGGCGGGCCCGGGCGTGGTGGAACTGCTCCCGCTCGGCCTCTCCAAGGCGACGGGACTGTCCCTGGCGGCCCGGCGCCTGGGCCTCAAGGCCGCGGACACCATCGCCTTCGGTGACATGCCGAACGATCTCCCGATGTTCGCCTGGGCGGCCCACGGGGTGGCCATGGCCAACGCCCACGCCGATCTCAAGGCGATCGCGGACGAGGTGACGACCTCGAACGAGGAGGACGGGATCGCGGTCGTGCTGGAACGGTTGCTGACGCGCCCGTAGCGGTCACCGCGAACAGGCCCGCCGCATCCCGGCGGCCTTGCTGTGACGGCCCTGCGGTCAGGCAGTCACCGGCCGGCAGTCGGCAGTCGGCAGTCGGCAGTCGGCAGTCGGCAGTCGGCAGTCGGCAGTCGGATGAGAACGTCTTGCGGAGGATGCGCGGATCGAACGCGCGCGGGGTTTCACCCCCGACCACGGCTTAGCAAGCCGGTGCCTTTCCACTCGGCCAATCCTCCGGGTGGGCGGCCCGCGCGTGACGCGCGCTCGAAGCGGCCGCCCCGGGCAACTCCCCCTGCGAGCGGGTTCGACGGAGGTAGTGACTACTCCGGAACCCGCCGCGGGCTGCCCTGTCGGGAGCTCGACGAACTGCTCCTGATGAACATCGTCGCGCTCCTCTCCCAGACCGTGGCGCCGGCTCGATGCGGCGGCGTGGACACAACCACTGTGCCCGTACGCCGACTTGGGCGCCACTGATTAAAACGCGTGTCCCCGGGGGCTCACTTGCGGCGCCATCTGCGCCGGCGCCCCTTGCTGAAGAACCACCCCGCGGGCGGCTCGTCCGAGCGCCAGGGCTGCGGATCGGGACCTCCCTCGCGCCAACGGGCGGCGAGCATGCGCGCGCGGGCCGACGGTTCGGTCGTCTCCGCGGACCGTACGAAGCTCTCGTCGAGGACGAGGTCGTCCCACGACTCCCCCGCCGTGTCCCCCGGCCCGTCGCCGGAGCCGTTCCCGGCCTGTTCCCGGCCGCCGTCTCCCGGTTCCTCGGTCGCCATCCCCGTTCCTCCCGGCCGTGCGTCCCCGTTTCGCCCAGTGTGCCCGGACCGGGGTGAAGCCGCTGTCAAAAAAGAGGGGGCTCCCCGCGCGCGTGCCCGTGCCCGGACACCGTGCGGGGAGCCCTCGTTCACTCCTCGCCGGCCAGCGTCAGCGACCGCAGCCGCTGTCCCGCGTACCAGGTGGCGAGGACGGTGACCACGATCAGCAGGACCGTCGCGGTCGGCAGGCTCACGTCCGAGGTGACGATGTCGCCGCCGGTCACCTTGTGGCCCACCGCGAGCGCCCACTGCTGGACGCTGAGCGTGCGCGCGCCGGACACCAGGGACCCGAACAGGGCTTCCCAGACGAGCGCGTAGACGAGTCCGAAGACCACCGCGTGCCGGGTCACGGTCCCGAGGAGCAGGAACATCGCGGCGTAGGCGATCGAGGCGACCAGGGCGGCCACGGTGTAGGCGACGGCGATCTGCTGGCCGTTGCCGTTGAGGATCATGCCCGCGATGAAGGTCGGCACCGCCGAGAAGGCCATGGTGACGGCGATCGCGACGATCAGCTTGGTGAAGATGATCGTGGGCCGCTTCAGGGGCTTGGCCAGCAGATACACCACCGAGCCGTCGTCGATCTCGGGTCCGATGGCTCCCGTGCCGGCGATGACGCCGATGATCGGCACCATCGTGGCGAGGGCGAACCCGCCGAGCAGGTCCGAGGCCACCTGGTCGTCGGCTCCGGAGAAACTCCGGACGGCCAGGGAGATCACGATGAGCAGGACGGGCAGGACGCCGAGGATGAGGGCCCGTCGGCGGCCGAGCAGGCCCCGGTAGGTGAGCCGGGCGACTGTGGGGTCGTACATCTTCGGCCTCCTACGCCGCGACAAGATACGAGAAGACGGATTCCAGCGACTCGTCGGACGGTGACACCGTCAGCAGCCGGATGCCGTGCTCGCGCGCGACCTTCGGCAACAGGGTGGTGAACCGGCCGAAGTCGACGGCCTGGATGCGCAACGCGCCTTCGGCGAGGTCGACTTCGATGCCGGACGTCGACGGGTCGGCGATGAGCGCTGCGGCCAGTGCCCGGTCGTCACTGGAACGGACCAGGTAGCGGTGCGGGCGGTCGGTCATCAGCCGGCGGATGCGCCGGAAGTCACCGCTCGCCGCGTGCCGTCCGGCGACGATCACCTCGATGTGGGCGGCGAGTTGCTCCACCTCTTCGAGGATGTGGGACGAGAACAGCACGGTGCGGCCCTCGTCGCCCATGCGGCGCAGCAGATCCATGAGCTGCATGCGCTGGCGCGGGTCCATGCCGTTGAACGGCTCGTCGAGGAGCAGCAGCGAGGGGTCGTGGACCAGCGCGGACGCCATCTTCACGCGCTGGCGCATGCCCTTGGAGTACGTGGAGATCTTGCGGTCCTGCGCGTACTGCATCTCGACGGTGGCGAGGGCCCGGTCGGCGGCCTTCGCGCCGAGGCCGTGCAGCTCGGCGTTGGCGAGGACGAATTCACGTCCGGTGAGGAAGTCGTACATCGCCTCGCGCTCGGGGACGATGCCGATGTGGCGGTAGATGTCCTCGTTGCGCCAGGTCGGCTTGCCGTCGAGGGTGACGGTGCCCGTGGAGGGAGCGAGGAAGCCGCCCATCATGTTGATGAGGGTGGACTTTCCGGCGCCGTTCGGGCCGAGCAGCCCGGTGACGCCGGGGCCGATCGTCATCGTGATGTCGTTGACCGCCACCACGTTGCCGAACCAGCGTGAGACGTGGTCGATGTTGAGCGTGGTCACAGCCCGACCTTTCGGTAGCGGCGCATCAGGAGGCCGTAGCAGCCCGCGATGAGACCCAGGACGACGACGAGGTAGACGGCGCCCTGCCCGGACGAGGGGCCCACCTCGCCTGGGAAGGCGGAGGAGGCGCCGAGGAAGGCCGTCTGCACTCCGTCGATGAGCGTGATGGGCGAGAAGAGCCCGAGCCACGGGACGGCCCCGCTGCTGGAGCGCTCGAAGGCGATGGCCTGGACGGTGGAGACCGCGCCGTAGGAGATGGTCAGGGCGGCGATGACGGCCGCGATGCCGAAGCCGCGGCGCGGGGTGATCGCCGAGATGACCAGGGCGATGCCGGCGAAGAGCAGGGACAGCAGTGCCACGGAGGCCAGCCCCTGTCCGAAGCCCTTGGACTGGTCGGCGAAGTCGAGTTTGGCCAGCAGCGCGCCCACGTAGAGGACGACCAGCGGGGCGGCGGTGAGGACGAACAGCGCCGAGGACAGGGCCGCGTACTTGGCGAGCACGTAGTCGGAGGTCTCGATGGGGCGCGAGAAGTACAGCGGGACGGTCTTGAAGCGCAGGTCCCGGGAGACCGCCTGGGGGCCCTGGGAGGCGACGTACAGCCCGATGACCGCCTGCATGATCACCGCGTAGCGCGTGTAGTCGACGGGCAGGTCCTTCGCCTTGGTGGCCACCGCGACGGCCACCATGATCAGCGCGGGGACGCACATCACCACGAAGAGCAGCATCGGCAGGACCTTGGACTTGACCGAGCGGCCGAGTCCGTAGGAGCCGCGCAGGGACTGCGAGTAGAGGGAGCGGCGGGCGTAGGCGCGGCCCAGGCGCGGGCCGTCGTAGGTGCGGTAGCCGATGTTGTGGATACGGGTCTGCTCACCCTGCTGGGTGAGGGGGTGCTCAACCGCCATGGCCGACCGCCTCCTTCCGCTGGTCGTCGCTGTCGGTGAAGACCTCGGCGATGTGGTGTCTGCGCTGTTCCATGCGGACCAGCCCGAGGCCGAGGTCGGCGACCACGTCGCGGACGAGGTCGTAGGTGTCCTCGCTCTCGGTGGTGAGCAGCAGGATGTGTCCGGCGCCCGGCAGTCCGCCGCCGTCGTGGGTCTCGATCCCGCGCGCGTGGAGCACCTCGCGGACCGCGCCCGTGCCGTCCGGGTGCCGGTCGCTGTCGGTGACCTCGATGGCGAGGGTGGTGGTGGTCTTGGTGAAGTCCGTGGTGGAGCTGGAGCGCAGCAGCTTGCCGCCGTCGACGACCACGACGTGGTCGCAGGTGCGTTCCAGTTCGCCCAGGAGGTGCGAGGTGACCAGGACCGAGATGCCGAAGTCCGTGTGGATGCGGCGGATCAGTCCGAGCATGTCGTCGCGGCCGACCGGGTCCAGGCCGTTGGTCGGTTCGTCCAGGAAGACCAGCTGGGGGTCGTGGACGAGGGCCTGCGCGAGTTTGACGCGCTGCTTCATGCCCGTCGAGTAGCCGCCGATGGGGCGGTAGCGCTCCTCGTACAGGCCGACGTGGCGCAGGGTGTCCGCGGTGCGCTCGCGGGCCGCGGCCGGCGGCAGCCCGGACATCCGCGCCATGTGGACGACGAACTCGGTGGCCGAGACGTCGGGCGGCAGGCAGTCGTGCTCGGGCATGTACCCGACCCGCTCGCGGATGGCGGCGCCCTCGGTGGCGACGTCGAGGCCGAGCACGTGTGCGCGGCCCTCGGTGGCGGGGGACAGACCCAGCAGGATCTTGATCAGTGTGGACTTGCCGGCTCCGTTGGCTCCGACGAGTCCGGTCACACCGGGCCCGACGTCCACGGAGAGCCGGTCAAGAGCGGTCACCCGTGGGTACCGCTTGCTCAGGCTTTCGGTCGCGATCACAGTCACGGTTCGAAGGTAGTGGCGCAGACCACAGGGGTCGTCAGCCCACGGAGGTGGATCCGCGTCAACCTCCAGTCGTACGGGCCCGTAGGGGTCACCCTCAGGTACGGCTCCCGCGGGGCGGACCGGCCCCTCCGGATCGGTTGTCCACAGGCTCCCGCGGCCCTATTGACGCAGCCTCTAACAACTGTCACATTCGCCAGTGTCACGTTACGGGCACGTACCGCAGTCGGTGCGGACAGGGTGGGGCGGTGGCATGACGACGGCAGTGGCAGGCGGACTCTCCGCGGAACTGCGGGGGTTCGGAGAGGTCCAGCGCCTCGCGTACGAGTGCGCGGAAGCGGTCGCGGCACAGCTGAAGCCCGGCGTCACCGAGCGCGAGGCGGCCCGCATGCAGCGCCGGTGGCTGCGTGAGCGCGGGGTGCGGGACTGGTTCCATCTGCCGTTCGCCTGGTTCGGCGACCGCACGGCCTTCGTCGGCTTCCGGATCCCGCTGCAGTTCTTCCCCACCGACCGCCGGCTCGAGCCGGGGATGCCGTTCATCCTCGACATGGCCCCCGTGTACAAGGGCTTCACCGCGGACATCGGCTATTCGGGCTCGCTCGGCCTGAACCCCGTGCAGGACAAGCTCCTCGCCGATCTGGAGGCGCACCGCGCGCTGATCCTGCGCGAGGTGCGCGAGCGGCGGCCCCTGCGCGAGATCTACGAGGACGTCGACCGGCTCATGACCCGCCAGGGCTATGCCAACCGGCACCGCGCGTATCCGTTCGGCGTGATCGCGCACAAGGTGGACCGGGTGGCGGAGCGGTCCTGGTCGCCGCGTCTGTTCGGGTTCGGCGTCCAGGCCCTGAAGGGGCTGGCGAGCGACGCGCTGCACGGCCACCGGGAGGGCTGGTCCCCCCTGTGGTCTCCGTACGCCTTCTCCGACCACCCTCCCCGGCCGGGGCTGTGGGCGGTCGAACCGCACCTCGGTTTCCGGGGTACGGGCGCGAAGTTCGAGGAGCTCCTGGTCGTCACCGACTCCCGGGACCCCGAACAGAGCGCGTTCTGGCTCGACGACGATCTGCCGCACGTGCGGCGCTGGGCGGAGGACAAGTGAGTCTCGTGGGCGCGCGCGAGCGCCGGGTGCGGACGGGCGGGGTCGAGCTGTGTGTCGCCGAACTGGGTGACGACAGGCAGCCGACCGTGGTGCTCGTGCACGGCTATCCGGACTCCAAGGAGGTGTGGTCCGAGGTCGCCGTGCGGCTCGCCGACCGCTTCCATGTCGTGCTGTACGACGTGCGGGGGCACGGCCGGTCGACGGCACCGCGGCCCCTGCGCGGCGGTTTCACGCTGGAGAAGCTGACCGACGACTTCCTGGCGGTGATCGACGCGGTCAGTCCCGGCGGGCCGGTGCACCTCGTGGGCCACGACTGGGGTTCGGTGCAGTCGTGGGAGTTCGTCACGGTCGCCCGGACGGAGGGCCGGATCGCGTCCTTCACGTCGATGTCCGGTCCGTCCCTCGACCACTTCGGCCACTGGATCAAGCGGCGGGTGCGGCGGCCCACGCCACGGAGGGTCGGCCAGCTCCTCGGGCAGGGCGCCAAGTCCTGGTACGTGTACATGCTGCACACGCCGGTGCTGCCCGAGCTGGCCTGGCGCGGCCCCCTGGGCAAGCGGTGGCCGAAGATCCTCCAGCGGCTCGAGAAGGTGCCCGCGGGCGACTACCCGACCCCGTCGCTGCCTTCCGACGCGGCGCACGGCGCGTGGCTCTACCGCGACAACGTGCGGTCCCGGCTCGGCCGCCCCCGCGAGGACGCGTACGCGCACGCGCCCGTGCAGCTCATCACGCCCCTGGGGGACGCCTTTCTCTCCGAGCGGCTCTATGACGAACTGGAGAAGTGGGCCCCCGATTCGGTGCGCCGCACGCTCCGGGCCAAGCACTGGGTCCCGCGGACGCGGCCCGGCCAGCTGGCCGACTGGATAGCGGGGTTCGTGACCGCCAACGAGGGCCGTGAGGCCGGAGTTCCCGCGCCCGAGCCGGTGGCCTCCGGCCGGTACGCGGACCGGTTCGGCGGGCAGCTCGTGCTGGTCACCGGCGCCGGCAGCGGCATCGGGCGGGCCACCGCGTTCGCGTTCGCCGAGGCCGGCGCGCGGGTGGTGGCCGTCGACCGGGACGCGGAGGCCGCGGCCCGCACGGCGGAGATGTCCCGGCTGATCGGCTCGCCCGAGGCCTGGGCGGAGACGGTCGACGTCAGCGACGAACAGGCCATGGAGAAGCTCGCCGACAAGGTCGCCGCCGAGTACGGCGTGGTGGACGTGCTGGTGAACAACGCCGGTATCGGTCTCTCCGGCTCCTTCTTCGACACCACGGCGGAGGACTGGAGGAAGGTCCTCGACGTCAATCTGTGGGGTGTGATCCACGGCTGCCGGCTCTTCGGGAAGCAGATGGCCGAGCGCGGTCAGGGCGGCCACATCGTCAACACCGCGTCGGCGGCGGCGTACCAGCCCTCGAAGGCGCTGCCCGCCTACAGCACCTCCAAGGCGGCCGTGCTGATGCTCAGCGAGTGTCTGCGCGCGGAGCTGGCCGGGCAGGACATCGGTGTCTCGGCGGTCTGCCCCGGCTTCGTCAACACGAACATCACCGCGACCGCGCGTTTCGCCGGGGTCGACGCGGCCGAGGAGAAGCGGCGCCAGAGGAAGTCGGCACGGCTCTACGGACTGCGCAACTACCCGCCGGAGAAGGTCGCCGACGCGATCCTGCGCGCGGTCGTCCGCAACGAGGCGGTGGTTCCGGTGACCCCGGAAGCGCGCGGCGCCCATCTCCTGCACCGCTTCGCGCCCCGGGCGCTGCGCGCGATCGCACGCATGGAGCCGCCCTTGTGAGCACACGGCGGGGCGGCCTCCTTGTGAGCACACGGCGGGCCGACCGCGACCGCATGCCCGCCGTACACGACAGGACGGCCGTCCAGGGCCGTCGGCCGGACGGAGGAGCTCTGCGCGGGCATACCGCGCTCTGCGCGGCGGTCGTACCATCCGTCGCAGGAGGGTTCACCGCTCAGGGCCGTCGCGTATCCGGCCCTGTTCACCCGTGACGCGGCCGGCGGCGGGGGCGGGCGGGCGGCGACTTCTCGGGGCCCGGGGGCGGTGGCGGGAGGGCGGGAGAGATGGGCGACGAGTCGGGCGGTGTCGCGTACCGCATCGAGGACCTGGCACACCGCAGTGGCGCCACGGTCCGGACGATCCGCGCCTATCAGGACCGCGGACTGCTGCCCCGCCCCGAGCGGCGCGGGCGCGCCAATGTGTACGCGGACGCCCATCTGGCGCGGCTGCGGCAGATCGCCGACCTCCTGGACCGCGGCTACACGCTGGCCTCGATCAAGGAACTCCTGGAAGCCTGGGACGCGGGCCGGGGCCTGGGCGGGATACTCGGCCTGGTCGCGGAGGTCGACGGGCCGTGGACCGACGAGGAGGCCGCCCGGATCTCCCGGACCGAGCTGGTGGAGCGGTTCGGCGGCCGTCCCGACGACGCGGCGGTGGCGAAGGCGGTGGAACTGGGCGTGCTGGAGCCCGTTCCGGGGGACGAGGACACCTTCCTCGTCCCGAGTCCCCAAGAACTCTCCGCGGCGGTCGAGTTGTACAACTCCGGTGTGCCGCTGTCCGCGATCGCCTGCCATCTGCGGGAGTTGAGGGGGCAGGTCGAGCACATCGCCTCCCGTTTCCTCGAGTTCACCACGGAGCACGTCTTCGCACGATATCTGGGGGACCGTCCGCCGAGCGACGCGGAAGCGGCCGAGGCGGCCTCGCTCGTACGGCGGCTGCGACCGCTCGCGCAGCAGACGGTGGACGCCGAACTGGCCCGGGCGATGCGGCTGTTCGCCACGCGCCACCTGAGCCGCCATCTCGCGGCGGGACAGGTCCCGACGGAGCCGGAGGGGGCGCGTCCGGTGGAGGTGGCCGCTCGGACAATGCGGGCCGTGGAGCGTCTGGTTGGCGTGGAACACGCGGCGGCGTTCGTGACAGCGGCCACCGAACGAGAGCTACAGGCGCGTACGTTGGACCGGCTGGCCGCAAACAGCCCCCATCACAGAATTGTTGACGAAGTACCCTAAACGGCGCACTCGTTGTCCACAGATTCGTCAATTCGCCTGTGGATAACAACACTTGGCTGTGGATCAAACCTCCGAACCAAAATCAAATGCGTGATCCGTCTCTCGCCAGGCACCCTGGGGGGATGAAGGAGAACACCAGTGAACAGCCGCACGAGCGGCCGCGGGACCGAGCGCGGGGCCGAACGGGGGAGCTGGCGCATGAGCGGACGGATGACCGGACGGAAAGACGGGCTGATGAACAGATGGACGAAAAACGCACCGTGAAGGTGTCGAAGTACCTCTCGAAGCATCTGCGCCACCAGCCCGAACGGATCGGGCTCACCCTCGGCGAGGGCGGCTGGGTCGAGATCGACGCGCTGATCTCCGCGGCCACCGCCCACGGCTTCCGGTTCACCCGCGACGAACTCGATCATGTGGTGGCCACCAACGACAAGCGGCGCTTCGCCGTGGAGGGAACCCGGATCCGGGCCAGCCAGGGCCACTCCGTCGAGGTCGACCTCGGACTGCCCCCGGCGACCCCGCCGGCGTACCTCTACCACGGGACCGTGGCTTCCAGCCTGGACGCGATCCGCGCCGAGGGCCTGAGACCCATGAACCGGCACGACGTACACCTCTCGGCGGACCGGGAGACGGCCACCCGCGTCGGCGCCCGCCGCGGCCGCCCGGTCGTCCTCGGTGTGGACGCCGCCGCCATGCACCGTGACGGCCACGTCTTCCGGGTCAGCGCCAACGGCGTCTGGCTGGCGGAGGCCGTACCCCCGCGCTATCTGCGGTTTTCCGGCCCGCACTGATCCCGGACGCCGGCCCGCGCTGATCCCGGACGCCGGTCCGTACCGATCCCGGGCGCGGGGCAGCCGGTCGGACCGCCCTGAGGCGACGACGCCACGGCTCCGTCTACGCTCGACGCATGAGTCTGCGTCTGAGCACCGTGATCCTGCCGTACGTCCGCTGGCACGAGGGCGGGCGTTCCGCATGGCAGCGCGCGGAGCAGCTCGGTTTCCACACCGCGTTCACCTACGACCACCTCTCCTGGCGGACCTTCCGCGACGGCCCGTGGTTCGGAGCCGTGCCGACACTGACCGCGGCGGCCGCCGTCACAGACCGGCTGCGCCTCGGCACGCTCGTGACCTCGCCCAACTTCCGGCACCCGGTGACCCTCGCCAAGGATCTGATCTCCCTCGACGACATCTCGAACGGCCGGATCACGCTGGGCATCGGCGCCGGCGGCACCGGTTTCGACGCCACCGCGCTCGGACAGGACCCGTGGACCCCGCGTGAGCGCGCCGACCGCTTCGGTGAGTTCGTCCCGCTGCTCGACCGGCTCCTCACCGAGGACTCCGTCTCCTACGGCGGCAACTTCTACTCGGCGCACGAGGCCCGCAACATCCCGGGCTGCGTCCAGCGCCCCCGGCTGCCGTTCGCCGTGGCCGCCACCGGCCCGCGCGGTCTGAGGCTCGCCGCCCGCCACGGGCAGGCGTGGGTGACGACCGGCGATCCGAAGCTGTACGAGACGGGCACCCCCGCGCAGTCGGTTCAGGCCATTCGCGGACAGGTCGCCAAGCTCGCCGACGCGTGCGCCGAGATCGGCAGGGACGTGGCGGAGATCGACAAGATCCTGCTCACCGGCTTCACCCCCGACCGGGGCCACCCCCTGGAATCCGTCGACGCGTTCGTCGACTTCGCGGGCCGGCACGCCGAACTGGGCTTCACCGACATCGTGATCCACTGGCCGATCCCCGACTCGGACTTCGCCGCCGACCCGAAGGTCTTCGAGCGGATCGCCATGGAAGCGGTGGCCCAGCTGCGCTGAACCGGGTCGCCACGCCCCCGGGGTCCGGCAGGGCGGGGCGGCAGGGACGGGGTGAGGGCGGTTACCACTCAAGTGTGCGGACCGCCGCACGGCCGTGCGCATATATGCGGGAGAATGAGCAGGTGACCTCAGCGACTCGCCGGCCCGAGACCCCGGCCTCCACCGTCCCGCCCCGGCTGATCGCCACGGACCTCGACGGCACCTTGTTGCGCGACGACAAATCGGTGTCCGACCGCACGATCGCCGCCCTCGCCGCCGCCGAACAGGCCGGCATCGAGGTCTTCTTCGTGACCGGCCGCCCGGCCCGCTGGATGGACGTCGTCAGCGACCACGTCCACGGGCACGGCCTGGCCATCTGCGGCAACGGCGCCGCCGTGGTCGACCTGCACGGCGGCCCCGGCGCCCACCGCTTCGTCAAGATCCGCGAGCTGACGCCCGACATCGCGCTGGACGTCGTCCGGATCCTGCGTTCCGCCGCGCCCGGCACGGTGTGCGCCGTCGAGCGGACGTACGGCCTCCATCTCGAACCGGGGTACCCCCTCATGCACATGGAGCCCCCGGAGATCGTCCTGCCCGCCGAGAAGCTCCTCGCCAAGGACGCGCTGGACGCCGATCAGCCGGTGCTGAAGGTGCTCGCGTTCCACCCGGAGATGGACCCGGACGAGTTCCTCGCCGTCGCCCGCCCGGCCATCGGCGACCGGGCCAACGTGACCCGGTCGAGCCCCAGCGCCCTGCTGGAGATCAGCGGCCCCGGCGTCTCCAAGGCCAGCACCCTCGAGCTGTGCTGCGCCGAGCGCGGTATCTCGCCCGAGGAGGTCGTCGCCTTCGGCGACATGCCGAACGACGTCGAGATGCTCACCTGGGCCGGCCGGTCGTACGCCATGGGCAACGCCCACCCCGCCGTGATCGCCGCCGCCTCCGGGCGCACGGTCGCGAACAACGAGGACGGGGTGGCGGTCGTGATCGAGCAGATCCTGGCCGCCGGCGCGTAGCCCTCCGCCGACACGGCCGAGGTCCTCCGGCACATCCGCCGGAGAGCCTCGGCCAGGGCCTGCCCCGCGCCCCGCCGCATGATCCGCATGCCAGGTCCTAGACGACGACCCCGCGCCCGGCCAGCCATGGAACCGGGTCGATCGCCGATCCCGTCTCCGGTGTCACCCGCACCTCGAAGTGCAGATGCGGGCCGGTCGAGTTGCCGCTCGTACCCGACTGCCCGATCCACTCCCCGGTCGAGACCAGCTGCCCCTGGTCGACGGCGACGGCCGCGAGATGCGCGTACTGCGTGTAGTAGCCCCCCGGGTGCTCGACCACGACCTCGATGCCGAAGGCACCGCCGCAGGACACCTTCACCACCCGGCCCGCCCCGGCCGCCCGCACCGGGGTGCCGATGGGCACCGCGAAGTCCTGGCCGGTGTGCCGGTGCGCCCAGTGCTCACCCCCGCTGCCGAACCCCGCGGAGAGTTCGTACGTCTCCACCGGCGCGACCCACGCCTGGGTGAGCGCCATCGGTGGCTGGTCGAGACGGACCGCCCCACGGCAGGAGCCGGCCGTCACCGAAGCGTCCGCCCGGCTCTGCAACGCCGACCGCGCCTCGTCGAGTTTCGCCTCGATGGTCCGCTTGACCGCGGCGAGTTCCCCGGTCCGCTTCTCCAGCACAAGCCACTCGGAGCGGGCCTTCGCCTCGTCCGCGGCGAGCCGGCCCTCGGCACGCCGGCTCTTCTCGACGGCACCGGCGACGGCCAGATCGGCCCGCCGCACGGCCTGCTGACCACGCATCAGGCCGTCGGGGTCCTTCGCGAACAGGATCTGCGCCGTGTACGGCAGTCCGCCGCCCTGCCGGTACTGGGCGCGCACGATACGGCCCAGGTCCTCGTGCAGTACCGCGATCTCCTTCCGCTCCCGCACGAGCAGGCGCTCGGCCCGCTCGGCCCGGCCGCGCTGCGCCTCGGCGTCCTGCCGCCCCGCCTCGTACTGTCCGCTCGCCACGGAGGCGTCCTCGTACAGCCGCGCCACCTGGGCGCTGATGTCGAGGTCCGCGCCGTCGCCCTCGGCCTCCGCCGGCCGGGCCGCGAGGATCACGAGAGCGGACAACAGGGCCGGTACGAGGAGGGGATGGCGGCGAGATGAGCGCATGACAGCGATCGTGGCCCGCGAGTCGGGGCCCGGCCCGTTCAAGGCGTACACCTGGGGGACAGGGCGTCACGAATGGCCCAGCGGCGCGACCGAACGGTCCCGTGCCGAGGAGGCCGTCCGCGAACGGGTCACCCGGACATCGCGCGAACAGATCGCCCGCACAAGGGGATTCAGTGCGGTACCTGCCACACCACCGTCGTTCCGCCGCCGTCCTCACCGATCCCCGGCCCGTACCAACTCGCGCCGCCCAGCGACTCGGCACGCCGCCCGAGGTTCTTCAAGCCGCTGCGCCGGCCGCCGTCGGGGATGCCGACACCGTCGTCCGCGACGGCGAGGCGCACGCCCGGCCGCCCGTCCGGCAGCAGGACGTCCGCGTCGACGGAGACCTCGATCCGGGAGGCTCCCGCGTGCCGGAAGGCGTTGGAGAGGGCCTCGCGCAGCGCGGCGACGAGGTTCTTGCCGGTGAGTTCGCCGACCAGCGTGTCGACGGGGCCGGTGAAGCGGTGTCCGGGGTGGAAACCGAGGGGGACGGCGACCATGTTGATCTCGCGCAGGACACGGGTGCTCAGCCCGGAGGGCGTCTCGGCGGGGCCCTGCCGGAGCGCGAAGATCGCTGTGCGGATCTCCTGGATGGTGACGTCGAGTTCGTCGACCGCCGTCCCGACGCCCCGCCGCACCTCGGGCACGTTCGACCGGCGCTGAGCGCTCTCCAGCATCATTCCGGTGGCGAACAGCCGCTGGATGACCAGGTCGTGCAGGTCACGGGCGATCCGGTCGCGGTCCTCGTACACCGCGAGCCGTTCCCGGTCGCGCCGCGACTCGGCCATCATCAGCGCCAGGGCCGCCTGCGAGGCGAACTGCGTGGCGACGGTCCGCTCGCTCTCGGTGAACTGGCGTCCGCCGCGGGATCTCGGGGTGAGGAGGGCACCGAGGACCCGGCCGTCGCTCTGCAGCGGGAGCATCATGACGGGCCCGTAGGTCTGGGTGAGATCCGTCCGCAGGCGCGGGTCGGCGGACGCGTCCGCCAGGAACACCGGCTTCCCGTCCCGGAGTTCGGTGGCCAGCTCGCTCTCCGGCGGAACGACGACGCCGAGCGCCTTCGACGGGTGGTCCGAGGCCACCGCGACGACCTCCAGACCGCCCTCCTCCGCGGGGAGCAGCACGATCCCGGCCGCGGAGCCGGAGAGCCGGCGGGCCTGTTCGGCGACGATCTGCAACGCGTCCTCGGCGTCGCCGCCCGCCAGCAGCGCGGTGGTGACGGCCACCGAGCCGTCGATCCAGCGCTCACGCTGCTGCGCCGCCTCGTACAGACGGGCGTTGCCGATGGCGATACCGGCCTCGGTGGCGAGCACCCGGAGCATGTCGAGATCGTCGTCGTCGAAGGTGCCGCCGCCGCGCTTCTCCGTGAGATACAGGTTCCCGAAGATCTCCCCCTGCACCCGGATCGGCACTCCGAGGAAGCTGCGCATCGGCGGATGGCCGGGCGGGAACCCGCAGGAGCGCGGGTCGTCGGTCAGGTTCGCGAGGCGCACCGGATCGGGGTCGCGGATGAGCGCGCCCAGCAGCCCCTTGTGACCGTCGGGCCTGCGCCCGATCCTGCGGGCGGTCTCCTCGTCCACGCCGTACTGGACGAAGTCCGCGAGTCCCTCCCCGCTCTCGTCCACGACACCGATGGCCGCGTACCGCGCGTCCGTGAGTTCCGCCGCCGTCTCGCAGATGCGGTCCAGCTTGGAGTGCGGCTCCAGCCCCGATCCGACCGACCGCACGGCCTCCAGCAGCCGCGGGACCCGTGCGTCCGGCTCGCCGGTCAGCCCTCCCGGAGGCGGCTGGGCCGCCGCGGCCACGCCGTCACCCGGGACGGGGGAGCGCCTCGCCACTGACATGCCTTGAGCCTAGTGAGTCCCCTTTGCCCGGGAAAGTCGGGCGAGTGGCGGGAGACGCGGGACCCGGCACAGCCGGCACCTTCCCGGAGGGCCCGCTCAGCCCACGACGGCCCTCGCCCGTGCTCCGCCCGTGCGGCGCTCAGGGCGCCACGGCGCGCACCAGCAGATCCGCGGCGGTCTCCCGTTCGGCCATCTCCCGCAGCGGCCCCGCGACGGCCGCCAGCTCGGCGAACGCCCCGCGCTGGACCACCTGTCCCCGGGCCAGCACGATCACCTCGTCCACCGCGTCGAGCCCGGCCAGCCGATGCGTGATCATCAGGGTGGTACGGCCCTCGGTCGCGGCCAGGAGATCCGCGGTGAGCGCGTCGGCCGTCGGCAGGTCGAGGTGCTCCGCCGGTTCGTCGAGGACGAGTACGGGAAAGTCGGCGAGCAGCGCGCGTGCCAGTGCGAGCCGCTGGCGCTGGCCGCCGGACAGCCGTGCCCCGTGTTCACCGACCAGGGTGTCGAGCCCGTCGGGCAGTCCGTCCACCCAGTCCAGCAGCCGGGCTCGTCCGAGCGCGTCGCGCACCGCGGCCTCGGTCGCGTCCTTGCGGGCGAGCAGCAGGTTCTCGCGCAGGGTGCTGTCGAAAAGGTGCGCGTCCTGGGCGCAGAGCCCGACCAGGCGGCGCACGGCGTCCCCGTCCATCCCGCAGGCGTCCGCCCCGGCGAGCGTGTACGTCCCCGCTTCCGGGTCCAGGAACCGCAGCAGGACCTGCGCGAGCGTCGTCTTGCCCGCTCCGGACGTGCCGACCACGGCGATCCTGCGGCCCTTCTCGAGGGTCAGGTCGAGTCCGGCCAGCGCGTCCCGGTCCTGTCCGGCGTGCCGGGCCCGGAGCCCGGACACACGGAGCGGGAACGGTGTCGCGGGCGCCGGTCGCGGCTGTTCGGGCTCGCGTACGGGATCGGCGGCGTCCAGCACCTCGTACACGCGCTCGGCGCTCTTGCGCACCCGCTGCCGGTACTGGACAGCGAGCGGCAGTCCCATGACGGCCTCGAAAGCGGCCAGCGGGGTGAGGACGACGACGGCCATGAGCACGCCGTGCAGTCGCCCGGCGGCGACCGCCTGGGCGCCCACGAGAGCGGTGGCCGCGACGGTGAGTCCGGAGACGAGTGCCGTGAGCCCGTCGCCGAGGGCGGTCGCGGTGGCGGATCGGGAGGCGATCCTCGTGAGAACGCCGTCGGCCTGCCTCGCCTCGGCGGTACGGGCGGGCAGCGCGCCCGCGACGGTCAGTTCGGCGGCCCCCGTGAGCAGATCGGCCACCTGGGTCGCCAGCGCGCCCCGTGCGGGAGCCAGCCGTCGTTCGGCGCGGCGCGCCACGGCACCGGTCACCAAGGGGACTCCGGCCCCGGCCGCCAGCAGACCGACGGCGAGAACGGCCCCGGCTTCGGGGAGCAGCCAGGCGGTGAACCCGACGGAGGCGGCGGAGACCAGGACCGCGGCTCCGGCGGGCAGCAGCCAGCGCAGCCAGTAGTCCTGCAGGGCGTCCACGTCGGCGACGAGCCGCGACAGCAGGTCACCACGCCGGGTGGTCCGCAGCCCGGCGGGCGCGAGCCGTTCCAGACGCCGGTAGACCGCCGCCCGTGTGTCGGCCAGCATCCGCAGCACGGCGTCGTGCGAGACGAGCCGTTCCGCGTACCGGAACACCGCCCGTCCGATGCCGAACGTCCGGGTGGCCGTCACGGCCACCATCAGATAGAAGACCGGCGGCTGCTGGGAGGCCCGCGAGATGAGCCAGCCGGAGGTGGCCATGAGGCCGACGGCGCTCCCGAGCGCGAGGCTGCCCAGGAGCAGGGCGAGCGCGAGCGGCCCACGCCGGGGAGCCGCCATCGCCCGGACTCGGGCGAGCACGCCACCCTGGGCCCGGGACATCGTGACGAGGCCTTCGGCGTCCGCCGGGAACATGTCCTCCGGCTCGTCGCCTCGCGGCGGCTGTGTGCGCGTCGGCTGCGCGGAGCCGGAAACGCCGGCTTCTGGTGCCGGCCGCGGCGCGCCGACGGCAGCGGCTTCCAGGCGGACCACCCGGTCCGCGACGTCCAGCAGGGCCGGCCGGTGCACGACCAGCAGCACGGTCCGTCCCACGGCCAGCCGCCGGACCGCCGCGACGACCTCGGCCTCGGTCGCCCCGTCGAGCGAGGCCGTCGGCTCGTCGAGCAGCAGCACGGGCCGGTCCGCGAGGAACGCCCGCGCGAGTGCCAGCCGCTGACGCTGTCCGGCCGACAGTCCGGCACCGTCCTCACCGAGAAGCGTGTCGGCCCCGGCGGGCAGGGCGTCGACGAACCCTGCCGCACCGGCGTCGACGAGGGCCCGGCGCAGCGCCGCGTCGTCGGCGTCGGGTCGCGCCAGACGCACGTTCTCGGCAATGGATCCGGCGTACAGGTGCGGCCGTTGCGGCACCCAGGCGATCCGCGAGCGCCACTCCGTGAGGTCGGCGTCGGTGAGATCGACTCCCCCGGCGCGGACTTGGCCGGCGGAGGGCTCCACGAATCCGAGCAGGACGTTCAGCAGGGTCGACTTGCCCACACCGCTGGGACCGACGAGGGCGACCGTCTCACCGGGCTCGACCGTGAAGGAGACGTCCGAGACCGCGTCCGCGGTGCGCCCCGGATAGTTCACGGTGACGCCGTCGAAGGCGATCTCCCCCGCGGGCACGCGCAGCGAACCGGACCTCGGTGCCGGGGCCTCCAGCACCGCGAAGATGGCCTCGGCGGCCGCGAGCCCTTCGGCGGCGGCGTGGTACTGGGCTCCCACCTGCCGCAGCGGCAGATAGGCCTCGGGTGCCAGCACGAGGATGACGAGCCCCACGTACAGGTCCATCTCGCCCCGGACGAGCCGCATGCCGATGGTCACCGCGACCAGGGCGACCGAGATGGTGGCGAGCAGTTCCAGGGCGAAGGACGACAGGAAGGCGATCCGGAGCGTCCGCATCGTCGCCTGCCGGTACTCGCCGGTGATCTTCCGGATCGACTCGGCCTGCGCCTTGGCCCGGCCGAACACCTTGAGCGTGGGCAGCCCCGCGACCACGTCCAGGAAGTGCCCGGACAGCCGGGACAGCATCCGCCACTGACGGTCCATGTGGCTGCGCGTGGCCCAGCCGATCAGCACCATGAACAAGGGGATGAGCGGCAGCGTGCCCACGATGATCGCCGCGGACACCCAGTCCTCGGTGACGATGCGCGCCAGCACGGCGACCGGGACCACCAGCGCGAGCCCCAACTGCGGGAGATAGCGCGAGAAGTAGTCGTCGAGCGCGTCGACGCCCCGTGTCGCGAGGGCGACCAGGGAACCCGTCCGCTGGCCGCTGAGCCACCCGGGCCCGAGTGACGCGGCCTTCTCCACCAGCCGCCCCCTCAGCTCCGACTTCACCGCGGCACTCGCACGGTGCGCGGCGAGCTCGGTGAGCCAGGCCACCAGAGCACGCCCGAGCGCCACGACCGTCAGCACAACCAGGGGGGTGCGCAGTTCGGCGGCGGAGAAACCGTGCTGAAAAGCGCCGACCACCACTTCGGCGATGAGCATCGCCTGGGCGATGACCAGTGCCGCTCCGGCGACGCCCAGCCCCACGACCGCCACAAGGAAACGGCGGGTGGCTCGGGCGTACCGAAGCAGGCGCGGATCGATTGGTTTCACGTGAAACACACCTTTGGCCCATCAGGCATGTTTCACGTGAAACATGCCGCTACGTCGGATTCAGTGCGACACGTCCACGGCGATGTGGTGCGTGCCGATGCGCTTGCGGAACACCCAGTAGGTCCAACTCTGGTAGAGCAGGACGATCGGCGTGGCGATCACGGCACACCAGGTCATGATCTTCAGGGTGTACTGACTCGACGAGGCGTTGGTGACCGTGAGGCTCCAGTCCGCGTTGAGCGAGGACGGCATGACGTCCGGGAAGAGCGACAGGAAGAGCATCGCGACGGCCGCCACGATGGTCAGTCCCGAGAGAATGAACGCCCATCCCTCACGCCCGGCGTTGACCATCGCCAGCGCCGCGACGAGGGCGGTCACGGCCACGATCAGCGCGGCCAGCGACGCGCCGTCACCGCTGTCGGCCTGGGTCCAGATGAGGAAGACCAGCGCCAGCACGGCTGTCGCCAGGCCGACCTGCAGAGCGAGCTTCCGCGACCGCTCCCGAATGTCTCCCACTGTCTTGAGGCCGACGAACACCGCACCGTGGAAGGTGAACAGCGTGAGCGTGACCAGACCGCCGAGGATCGAGTACAGGTTGAGCAGATCCCAGAAGTTGCCCACGTACTCGAAGTTCCGGTCGATCTTCACTCCGCGCACGATGTTGGCGAAGGCCACACCCCACAGGAACGCCGGGATCAGCGAGGTCCAGAAGATCGCCGTCTCCCAGTTGCGCTGCCAGTGTTCCTCGGACCTCTTCGCCCGGTATTCGAAGGCGACACCGCGCACGATCAGACAGACCAGGATGATCAGAAGGGGCAGGTAGAAGCCCGAGAAGAGGGTGGCGTACCACTCGGGGAAGGCGGCGAAGGTCGCACCGCCGGCCGTGAGCAGCCATACCTCGTTGCCGTCCCAGACCGGGCCGATCGTGTTGATCAGCACCCGCTTCTCGGTGCGGTCGCGGGCCAGCAGCTTGGTGAGGATGCCGACCCCGAAGTCGAAGCCCTCCAGGAAGAAGTAGCCGATCCAGAGGACCGCGATGAGGACGAACCAGACGTCGTGAAGTTCCATGACTCAGCAGCTCCCTGAGCCTAGTAGGAGAAGGCCATCGGCTTGTCGGCGTCACTGGAGTCGCCGCCGATCCTGGTGGGCGGGTTGAGGTCGGACTCGGTGAGCTCGGGCGGCCCCGCCTTGACGTACTTCGCGAGCAGCTTGACCTCGATGACCGCGAGGATCGCGTAGATCAGCGAGTAGACGGTCAGCGAGGTGATGACCTCGCCCTGCGAAACGGTGGGGGAGACGCCGAACCGGGTCTGCAGAACGCCGTACACGACCCACGGCTGACGGCCCATCTCGGTGAAGATCCAGCCCCAGGAGTTGGCGATCAGCGGGAACGCCAGGGTCCAGATGGCGATGCGCCAGCCCCACTTGGTGAGCTTCGGGCCGAGCGCCTTGTTCTTGAACAGAACCAGATGCGGTGCCTCGTCCTCGCCGACCCTCAGGTGCTGGGGCAGCATGAACTTCTTGCGGGTCAGCCAGAGTCCGACGATGCCGATCACGAAGGACGCCATGCCGAAGCCGATCATCCAGCGAAAGGCCCAGAAGGTGACCGGGATGATGGGGCGGTAGTCGCCGGGACCGTACTTCTCCTGCTCGGCCTTGTTCGTGTCGTTGATGCCGGGGACGTACGAGTTGAAGTCGTCGTCGGCGAGGAACGACAGTATCCCCGGGATGGACAGCTCGACGGTGTTGTGCCCCTTGCTGACGTCTCCGTAGGCGAAGATCGAGAACGGTGCGGAGTCCTGACCGTCCCACAGCGCCTCGGCGGCGGCCATCTTCATCGGCTGCTGCTTGAACATGATCTTGCCGAGGGTGTCGCCGCTGATCGCCGTGAGCAGACCGGCGATGACGACGGTGACGAGGCCGAGGCGCAGCGAGGTCTTCATGACGGCGACGTGCCGCTTGCGGGCCAGGTGGATCGCGGCGATGCCCACCATGAAGGCGCCGCCCGTCAGGAAGGCCGCCGTGAGGGTGTGGAACGCCTGGGCCAGCGCGGTGTTCTGGGTCAGCACGTGCCAGAAGTCGGTGAGTTCGGCGCGGCCCTTCGCCTTGTTGATCCGATAGCCGACGGGGTGCTGCATCCACGAGTTGGCCGCGAGGATGAAGTACGCCGACAGGATCGTGCCGATGGAGACCATCCAGATGCAGGCGAGGTGGAGCTTCTTCGGGAGCCTGTCCCAGCCGAAGATCCACAGCCCGATGAAGGTGGACTCGAAGAAGAAGGCGATCAGGGCTTCGAAGGCGAGCGGCGCACCGAAGATGTCACCGACGAAGCGTGAGTAGGCGGACCAGTTCATGCCGAACTGGAATTCCTGGACGATGCCGGTGACGACGCCCATCGCGATGTTGATCAGGAAGAGCTTGCCCCAGAACTTCGTGGCTTTGAGGTACTTCTGATTCTCCGTACGCACCCAGGCGGTCTGCAGGCCGGCGACGAGCGCTGCGAGCGAGATCGTCAGAGGTACGAAGAAGAAGTGGTAGACGGTGATAATTCCGAACTGCCATCGCGCCATGGTCTCTGGCGCCAAAGCCAATTCCACGTCGTCAGTCTCCTTACGTCGCCGTGGTCACAGCCGCAGTTTGCCCGCTTCATCACGGACATCACGGGATCAACAGGACACGCTTGTGAACGCGTTCACATTCACAAGCAATTATGACGCATGCCCGTTCGAGGGAGGAGGGGCGGGGGGTCCCTAACCGGGACCGAAGGGTCCCGACCCGGACCCGGCAGGCCCCGGACCGGAGGAACCGGGCAGCCCGGGACGCACGGGTGACGCCCGGACCCGCGCGGCCGGCGCCGGCCTCCGCCCCGTCCGCACCGCGCACGACGAGGGGCCCGTACGCGGTCGACGCGTACGGGCCCCTCTCCGGACTCACGGACGGATGCCCTCACGAGTGACGGACAAGCCCGTCCCGGTGGGCACTTGGTCCGCCGTGCGGCTACATCCCCTTGTGGAAGCTCTCGGTCGCCTTCAGGAAGATGTCGTTCGCCTCGGTCTCACCGATGGTGACGCGGACGCCCTCGCCCGCGAAGGGACGCACGACGACACCGGCCTGCTCGCAGTGCGCGGCGAAGTCGAGGGTGCGCTCCCCCAGGCGCAGCCAGACGAAGTTGGCCTGCGTCTCGGGCACCGTCCAGCCCTGACCGCGCAGCGTGTCGACCACCCGGGTGCGCTCGGAGACCAGGGAGCCGACCCGGCCGAGCAGTTCGTCCTCGGCCCGCAGGCTCGCCACCGCGGCGTCCTGGGCCAGCTGGCTCACGCCGAACGGCACGGCCGTCTTGCGCAGCGCGGCCGCCACCGGCTCGTGAGCGATGGCGAAGCCGACCCGGAGGCCGGCCAGCCCGTACGCCTTGGAGAAGGTGCGCAGCACGCAGACATTGGGCCGGTCGCGGTAGATCTCCACGCCGTCCGGCACCTCGGCGTCACGGATGAACTCGCGGTACGCCTCGTCCAGCACGACCAGCACATCGCTCGGCACCCGGTCCAGGAACCGCTCCAGCTCGGCCCGGCGGACCACGGTGCCGGTCGGGTTGTTCGGGTTGCAGAGGAAAATCAGCCGCGTCCGGTCGGTGACCGCGTCGGCCATCGCGTCCAGGTCGTGCACCTCGCCCGGGGTCAGCGGCACCTGCACCGAGGTCGCCCCGCTGATCTGCGTGATGATCGGGTACGCCTCGAAGGACCGCCAGGCGTAGATGACCTCGTCGCCGGGACCGCTCGTGGCCTGGAGCAGCGACTGCGCGACGCCGACGGAGCCGGTGCCCGTCGCCACGTGGGAGACGGGAACGCCGAAACGGTCCGCCAGCTCGTTGACCAGCCCCGTGCACGCCATGTCCGGGTAACGGTTGAACGAACCGGTCGCCGCGGCCAGGCTCTCGACCACGCCGGGCAGCGGTGGGTACGGGTTCTCGTTGGAGGACAGCTTGTACGCCACAGCGCCGGCGGCGGCGGGCTTGCCGGGCTTGTAGGTGGGGATCCCCGCCAGCTCGGCACGCAGCTTGGGGTTCGTGTCGCTCACCGCAGTCCTCCTCGTGACCACCAGCGGCTCATGACCACCACCGGCTCCTAATACTTCTCACCTTATGAGGATTCCGCGCCACTGCGAATGGCCTGTGGACAACCCGACACCACCCCGTGCCCGGCCGGGTGATCATCCACGCACGCCGGCGGCACCGGTCCCGGCCGTCGCCGCCGCACGGCCCGACGGCCGCCCCCGTACGAAGTCGTACGAAAGGGGGCGCGTCGGCGGCTATCACATGCGCCGGTGGCTCGCGCCGTGGCGCGCATCCCTCGTACAGGTGAGTTGAGACCTCTTCGAGACATGGCCCGCTTGGCAGGTCCGCACGCGCCGACAAGTCACGTATCGGGATGGGATCGGTCAACTACCTTCACTTCAAAGGGAGTTAGACGCTGTCGATCATGCAGAAACGTGCCTGTCAACGTGCGCATATGCGTCCGCGCTACCCCACCGCATGAGCCCTACTATCGGCTCGCCATGACAGCAGCAGGGAAGCACCAGGTGAGCCGGGCGGAGACCTCCCGCCGAGGCGGTCGGCCGGGCCGGGCGGGCATCAGAGACGTGGCCGCGGCAGCAGGGGTCTCCATCACAACCGTGTCCGACGCCCTCAACGGCAAGGGGCGGCTCCCGGACGCCACCCGACGCCATGTCCGCGAAGTCGCCGACCGGCTGGGCTATCGCCCCTCGGCCGCGGCCCGAACCCTCCGTACCGGCAAGTCCGGCCTGATCGGCCTGACCGTCACCACGTACGGGGATGAACCTTTCACCTTCACCGAGTTCGCGTACTTCGCCGAGATGGCCAGAGCCGCCACCTCGGCCGCGCTCGCCCGGGGATACGCCCTGGTCATCCTCCCCGCGACCTCCCGCCACGACGTGTGGTCGAACGTCGCCCTGGACGGAACCGTGGTCATCGACCCGTCCGACCAGGATCCGGTCGTCAGCGAGCTGGTCCGCCAGGGGCTGCCCGTCGTCTCCGACGGCCGGCCCGCGGGATCGCTCCCGGTCACCGCCTGGGTGGACAACGACCACGAGGCCGCCGTCCTCGGCATCCTCGACCACCTGGCCGACGCCGGTGCCCGCCGCATCGGTCTCCTCACCGGCACCACCACGGACACGTACACCCACCTCTCCACCACCGCATACCTGCGCTGGTGCGAGCGTGTGCGCCAGGATCCGGTGTACGAGGCCTATCCCGCGCACGATCCGTGCGCGGGAGCGGTGGCGGCCGACCGGCTCCTCGCCCGGCCCGACCGCCCGGACGCCGTCTACGGCCTCTTCGACCCGAACGGGACCGACCTGCTGGCCGCCGCCCGCCGCTACGGTCTGCGCGTACCCGACGACCTGCTGCTGGTGTGCTGCAGCGAGTCGAACGTCTACGCCAGCACCGAGCCGCCCGTCACGACCCTCTCCCTCAAACCGCGCAGAATCGGCACGGCCGTCGTCCAGCTGCTGATCGACGCCATCGAAGGGGTCGAATCGGACCAACCGATCGAACAGGTGATACCGACGGAGCTGATCGTGCGGACCTCGTCGCAGCGCCGTTCGCCCCGGACGACCGTCAGTCCGCCCCGATCACCCGAGCAGGGCTGAGATCCGATCAGGCAAGGGCGGGGCGAGCCCCGCCCAATTCGGGCGAAAACCTCGGTGAACTGGGCTCCTGTTCCGATTCACCACCCCTGGGTCATCACATGGCGCGATCCGCATTCCTATGATGGGCGGACGACACCGCGGGCCGCTGCGACCAGGCAGTCCGAACCGGTGCAGATGCGGCGCGATGGTGGTGGAGGGGTCGATGACTCAGGGGGCCGGTCAGGGACCCGAGGTGGTGCGGACGGCGACGTTGCGCGACTTCCGGGTACCGGGGTACGTCCACGAGACCGGTCCGTATGCGCAGAACACGCCTCATGGCGAGGGCGCCGGACCCGTCGGGGAGAACGCGCGGTACGCGTCGGGAGAACCCTCCCCCTACGCGTCCGGGAAGTCTCCGTCGGAGTTCCCGGAAGGGTTCTCCGAGGGGTACACGCCCACGCAGCGCGATCTGCCGGTCATCAACCGGGGCGACACCCTGCAGGTCGCCGTCGACCCCGCGGGCGCACCCGCCCCGGCGCCCGGCGCCGGACCCGGCCCGCTGTACGTCGTCGGGGACGTGCACGGCTACCTCGACCAGCTCGTCGCCGCGCTCCAGGCCAAGGGCCTCCTCGACGCCGCCGGGAACTGGTCGGCCGGCACCTCGCGCCTGTGGTTCCTCGGCGACTTCACCGACCGCGGCCCGGACGGCATCGGCGTGATCGACCTCGTGATGCGGCTGTCCGCCGAGGCGGCCGCGGCCGGCGGCTACTGCAAGGCGCTCATGGGCAACCACGAGCTGCTGCTGCTCGGCGCCAAGCGGTTCGGCGACACCCCGGTCAGCTCCGGCGCCGGCACCGCCACCTTCCAGGCCGCCTGGCTGCTCAACGGCGGCCAGAAGACGGACATGGACCGCCTCCAGGACCACCATCTGCAGTGGATGGCCCGCCTCGACGCCATGGAGCTGGTCGACGGACACCTTCTGGTGCACTCCGACACCACCGCCTACCTCGACTACGGCGACTCCATCGAAGCGGTCAACGACACCGTCCGCGAAACCCTCACCCGCAACGACGCCGAGGACTGCTGGGACCTCTTCCGCAAGTTCACCCGCCGCTTCGCCTTCCGCGACGACGGCGCCGAGGCGGTCCACGAACTGCTCGACCTGTACGGCGGCACACGCGTCGTCCACGGTCACAGCCCTATTCCGTACCTCCTGGGCGAGGTGGGCCCGGAGGACGGCGAGGCCGGAGCGGGTCCCGTGATCGAAGGACCGCACGTCTACGCGGACGGTCTGGCCATCGCGATGGACGGTGGAGTGACCATGGCCGGAAAGCTGCTGGTCCAACAACTTCCCCTGGATATCTGAGCGTTCACCGGGCAGGCGTCCGGCGGACGGACCGCTGCGGACAGGGGCCAATTTCTGGAAACCCCCTGTCACGGCGTGCCGTCACCGCTCTACCATCGGCTTATCCGTAGCAGGCTCCCCTCCGTTTCTGCCCAACGGCTCGTCAGCGTGCGAGCCACCAGCCCTACGGAGCATCGGGGGATGCAGATGAACAGCGTTCCGCAGCACCTGCTGAGCGAGGACCGCCAGGAATACGAGCGGATCCTCGATGAGGCGCTGCGCTCCGCACCACACCGCCCGGAACTCGCCGCTGTCGGCCAGCGGCTCAACCTCGAACAACTGCGCACCATGGCGCTCAACGCCACGGCCCTCATCACGACGGCCGCGTCGGACGAGTACGCGCACTACGTGAAGATCCGCAGCGAACTGCGCCGACCGGTGCGGTCCGCTGTCGTGAGCGAGGAGACCGGCTCCACGGAGTCGGGCACGACCGTGTTGGGGCTCGCCGCCACCGTGGGGGAGGTCACCGAGACCGCCGGAGCGGGCGCGGTCGCCGTCGTCGCGGTGCTCGCCCCCGTCCTCGCCGGGACGGCAGCGGTGATCTTTCTGCTCGTGGGCTACGTCCTGAGGATGCTCGATCCCGAACCGACCGTCGCCCGAACCCTCCTGACCACCGGATGGGTCTTCGGCGCGATCACGGCGGCCGCCATCCTGGTCGCCGCGGCGGGACTGCTGCTGACCGCCCTGCGCAACAGCTCGTCCTCCCTCCAGGCCGAAGCGGGCGACGAGCTGACCGGACAGGTCACCCGGGCCAAGGAGGCCTGGCGTGATGCCCTGCTGGAGCGCGGCATCATGCCGTTCCTCCGGGAAGCCCTCGCGGACCCGGGCTCGGCGGCACTGAGCCGCCCCGCACCGGCCCCCAGCCGCATTCCCCACCTCGGGTACGGCAGGCCGGGGTTCAGCAGCCCCGAGGACGGACCCGCGGCAGGCTCGCGCCCGAGCTTCTCCAGCCCGGACTTCACCAGCCCGGACTTCGGGGGACCTGAACACCAGCCCGAGTGACCCGGCCGGCCGACGGCCGGGTCAGAGGCAGGAGAGGGCCCGCGCGGGTGCGCGGGCCCGTACACCGCTGCGGGTGCGGCCCTTCGCGGCTGCCGCGGGCGCTTCCGTACGGCCGCGGGGGCAGAACCCTGCCCGCGCGGCCCGCCGCGGGCGCCGGTCCCTCCCGCGCACGGCCGCGGCGCGGGCGGTCCCTACGGGCTTCGGGGCGGGCGGTCCTCCACACCCGCCTCCGGGCGGCCCGGGAGCGTCCTGCGGGCGTCATGCGCTGTCCTCGGGGTGCCTCAGACGATGCCCAGCCGCCGGGCCTCCTTCGTCCACGACGGGAACTCGGACAGCAGCCGGTCGTAGAGCTCCGGATCCGGTACGTCGCTGATGTCGTCGACCGCGAAGAAGCCCACGTTGTCGACGCGTCGGCCCGGCAGGGTGTCGAACCGCTCCAGAACGCCGTAGTCGGAGCGCCCCAGTCCGACGAACTGCCAGAAGACCGGCTCGTCCACCGCCTCCCGCAGCTCCTTCTCGATCTCCTTGTTGCGGTAGACGCCTCCGTCGGAGAAGAAGAGCACCAGGGTGGGATCGGCGGCCGGGTGCTCGCGGACGAACGTCCGGATCTCGGCGATCACCTTCTGCTCCTCGTTCTGGATGCCGACCGCCCGCATGTCCACCTGTCCCGGCAGCAGGCCCTTCTTCGGCTTCTTCCTTCTGAACAAGGTCAGTTCACCTACCCGGACGTGGCGCTCCAGCCACTCCGGCAGATCGCCCAGAGCGAGGTCCGGCAGCCGGGCCGGGTTCGACGCGAAGGTCCACGCCTGCATCTCCCCGTCGTCGTCCAGCTGTGCCGCCACCGCGGCCATCCGTTCCACCACATCGGCCACGACGCCCTTGGAGTACAGGAACGACATCGACCCGGAGGCGTCCAGGACCAGGACGACGCGGGCCCTGACCCCCACCGCCCCGTGCTTGCGCAGACTGACCGCCACCTGCTCCTTGCGCAGGGAGAGCCGCTTGCGCATGTCGACGGGCAACCGCTCCTCGCCCTTGACGAGACGAGGGGCCGAGCCGGGAGCCGGGGCCGGGGATGCCTGGGGCGCGGGAGGGACGGGCGAGGCCGGGGGCGACGGGGGTACCGGGGGGACAGGCGCGGTCGGGGGTGCGGGGACCGGCGAGGGTGTCGGTGCCGCTGCGGTGGCTCCGGCGGGCGCGCTCCTCGCGTCCGCGCTCCCTGCGGTGCCCGGCTCCTCGTCCACGCTGATCCCGAAGTCGGTGGCCAGGCCCGCGAGCCCGGAAGCGTACCCCTGGCCCACGGCGCGGAACTTCCACTGACCGCCCCGCAGATACAGCTCGCCCCCGATGAACGCCGTCTCCGTCGTCGCCTCCATCTCGAAGAACGCCAGTTCCTCCCCGGTTCCGGCATCGAGCAGCCCCAGTCTCAGACCCGACAGCTGGCCGAAGGTGCCCCCGTCGGCGGAGGCGCCCAGGACCACGCGCTGGATCTCCGGCTCCAGGGCCCGCAGATCCACCTCGACGGTGTCCGTCGTCCCGTCTCCCTCCCGCCGCTTGCCCGAGTGGCGCACGGCGCCGGAGGCGTGTCTGGGCTGGTTGTAGAAGACGAAGTCACCGTCGTCGCGCACCCGCCCGTCCGCCCGGAGCAGCAGGGCCGAGGCGTCGGCGTCCGGCGCACCGGGTCCTCCTGACCAGCCGAGTACGACCCGCACCTCCTGCGCGGCAACGGGAAGGTTGGCACCCTTGCTCATCGATGTCGGTGTCATGCGTCCAGTCTCCCTGGAGAAGCCGTCAGTGGGTCCGGCCGATACGCCCGCTCGTGGGAAGAGCCTGCCGCGTCCGTCGCGGCCCGTACGAACGCGCGCAGCCGCTCGGTGGTGTTGCCCTCCATCCACACCAGTCCCCGTTCGATCGGCTGTGCGTCGTGAAGGGGTACGTAGGCGACGTCGGGCCTCGGGTAGTACCGCCGCGAGTGCTCCCCGACCGGGAGGACGCCCCGGCCCATCGCGACCAGGGTCAGCATCTCGGAGAACGACCCGCTGGCAGGCCCCTTCGGAACGGGCCTGCCCGAGGGGGTGCGGTCCGGTGTGCGGTCCCGCTTGAACGCCGCCGAGGTCACCTCGGGGTACTGCACCACGGGATGGTCCGCGAGCACCTCGAGGGACAGCCGTTCCTCGCCGGCCAGCGGATGACCTGCCGCGACGGCCAGGACCCTTCTCTCCCGCAGCAGTGCGGGTCCGCAGGCCATGCCGTCGAAGGGGAACGAGGCCAGCAGCACGTCGACCGAACCGTCCAGCAGACTCGCCCGGGAGTTGGAGAGCTGGACCTCCCGCACGTCGACACGGCAGTCCGGGTGACGCTCACCGAACGTGGCGACCGCCTTGAGAAGCGTGGGCGCCGTCCACTCGCCGAGGAAGGCGACCCGCAGCTCTCCGGTGACGCCCCGGCTGGCGTCGGCCGCCCTTCGCAGCGCCGCTTCCATCCCGGCGACCAGGGGCGCCAGGTCGGCCGCCAGCTGCCGGCCGATCGCGGTGAGCCGGACGGAACGGCTGTTGCGTTCGAACAGCAGGGCTCCGACTCTGCGCTCCAGCGCCTTGATCACCTGGCTCACGCGCCCAGTCGTGATCACCAGCCGCGCGGCGGTCCGGCCGAAGTGCAGTTCCTCGGCCAGCGTCAGAAAGATCTCGGTCTCCAGTCGCTCCAGCATGAAACCCCCGGCGTTAAATCTGACTCAACAGTCGTACAGCGATCATGCCTTGATGGCGGCCCTCTCGCGGCGGATCGTAGAAGGCGTCCACCCGGCCGCGGAAGAGCCGGCAAGGCCCCCGGCCGGCCGAGCACACAGCACCCCCGCGCCCGGTTCCGCCCACCACCAGGCCCACCACGCCATCACCTCCACCCCGCCCGTCACGCTCTTCCCGAACGGGGACCCATATGACTTCCTCGGACATCACCGCCTACCTGAACGGTCTCGACGGCCCGCTGCGCGACATCGGCGAGAGAACCAGGCACGTCATCGACTCGGCCCTCCCCGACGACTCCGGCGCGCTGTGGCACGGCCATCCCACCTGGAGCCTCGGGGACAAGCCGGGGCGGACCCCGGTCTGCCTGCTCAAGGCCTACACGTCCTACGTCACCTTCGGTCTCTGGCGCGGCCAGGACGTGGCCGATCCATCGGGCCGGCTGGTCGCCGGAGCCCGACGGATGGCCTCCGTGAAGCTCGGCCGTGCCGACGAGATCGACCCCGCCCTGTTCAGCGCGTGGCTTCGCCACGCCATCGCCCTGGAGACGACATGACCGCCCTGCGCGTGAAGGCCTTCGACCACCTGGTCCTCAACGTCGAGGACGTCGAACGGTCCCTGTCCTTCTACACCGGACTTCTGGGCCTCGAACCCGTACGCGTCGACGAATGGCGGCGCGGCCAGGCCCCGTTCCCGTCGGTGAGGGTCACGGCGGAAACCATCATCGACCTGACCGCCCGTAGCCGCGGCGGGTCCAACGTCGACCACATCTGCCTCACCGTGGAACCTCTGGACTGGGACCAGGTCATCGCGTCGGGATCCTTCACCGTGCTCGAAGGGCCCGTGAAACGCTTCGGCGCGCGCGGCAACGCCACCTCGGTCTACGTCCAGGACCCGGACGGCAACACCGTCGAACTGCGCTGGTACCCGCAGGACGGCACACCGTGACCGTGCCGAGGGCGGCGGTCCGGGTGTCCGCCCCGGACCGCGCCCGTGATCCGGCTCAGTCGGCCAGCGGCAGGTACACGCGGTTGCCCGCCTCGGCGAACTCCCTGGACTTCTGAAGCATGCCCTCGGAGATCTCCTCGGCGGAGGCGCCGTCGGCCACGTCACCGCCGAACCGCTCGTTGATGTTCTGGCTGATCTTCATCGAGCAGAACTTCGGCCCGCACATGGAGCAGAAGTGGGCCGTCTTGGCGGGCTCGGCCGGCAGCGTCTGGTCGTGGAACTCCCGCGCCGTGTCCGGGTCGAGAGCCAGGTTGAACTGGTCCTCCCACCGGAACTCGAAGCGGGCGTCGGAGAGCGCGTCATCCCATTCCTGCGCACCTGGGTGCCCCTTGGCGAGGTCGGCTGCGTGGGCGGCGATCTTGTAGGTGATGACGCCGGTCTTGACGTCGTCACGATCGGGCAGGCCCAAGTGCTCCTTGGGCGTGACGTAGCAGAGCATGGCCGTGCCCCACCAGGCGATCATCGCGGCACCGATGCCGGAAGTGATGTGGTCGTACGCCGGCGCGACGTCCGTCGTCAGCGGCCCGAGGGTATAGAACGGAGCTTCATCACAGATCTCCTGCTGAAGGTCGATGTTCTCCTTGATCTTGTGCATCGGGACATGTCCCGGGCCTTCGATCATCGTCTGTACCTGAAAACGCTTCGCGACCCTGTTGAGTTCCCCGAGCGTCCTCAACTCGGCGAATTGCGCCGCGTCGTTGGCGTCCGCGATGGAACCCGGCCGCAGCCCGTCGCCGAGCGAGTAGGTGACGTCGTACGCGGCGAGGATCTCGCAGAGTTCCTCGAAGTTCTCGTACAGGAACGACTCCTTGTGGTGCGCGAGGCACCAGGCGGCCATGATCGAGCCGCCGCGCGAGACGATGCCGGTCTTGCGGTTCGCGGTGAGCGGCACGTACGCGAGGCGCACGCCCGCGTGAACCGTCATGTAGTCCACGCCCTGCTCGGCCTGCTCGACGACGGTGTCCTTGTAGATCTCCCAGGTCAGTTCCTCGGCACGGCCGTCGACCTTCTCCAGCGCCTGATAGAGCGGCACGGTGCCGATGGGGACGGGAGAGTTGCGCAGCACCCATTCACGCGTGGTGTGGATGTTGCGGCCGGTGGACAGGTCCATGACCGTGTCGGCGCCCCATCGGGTCGCCCAGGTCATCTTGTCGACCTCCTCCTCGATGGAGGAAGTCACCGCGGAATTACCGATGTTGGCGTTGACCTTCACCAGGAACCGCTTACCGATGATCATCGGCTCGATCTCCGGATGGTTGACGTTCACGGGCAGCACCGCTCGGCCCGCGGCGATCTCCTCCCGTACGACCTCGGGGGCGACGTTCTCACGGACCGCCACGAACTCCATCTCGGGCGTGATCTCACCCCGCCGCGCGTAAGCGAGCTGGGTCACCGCCTGCCCGGACCGCCCCCGGCGCGGCTGACGCGGCCGGCCGGGGAAGACCGCGTCGAGATTGCGCAGCCCTCCGCGCGGGGACGTGTGCTTGATCCCGTCGTCCTCGGGACGGACGGGACGGCCCGCGTACTCCTCGGTGTCCCCGCGGGCGATGATCCAGCTCTCACGCAGCGGCGTCAGCCCCCTGCGCACATCGGTGTCGACGGCCGGATCGGTGTACGGGCCGGAGGTGTCGTACAGCGTCACGGACTGTCCGTTGGTGAGGTGCACCTGGCGAACCGGCACCCGCAGATCGGGGCGAGTACCCCCGACGTATGCCTTGTGCCACCCGATGGACCGCCCGTCCTGGCCGTTCGGGGACGGCGGGGAAACCCCGTCCGTCCGACTGGAGGCAGGCGTGCGTACATCCTTGTCGGTCATGAGACCTACTCCCTACGCCGGCATTACCCGGTAACAGGTTCAGCGGTCGACGCAGCGGCTTCCGATCGCCGATGTTTCATGTGAAACATCGCGAAGACGGAGGTCAGCGCCCTCTCAGCCCGGTGCTCCGAGCTCCCGCGTGTGCAAAGGTGCCCCCACGCTAGCGTCATGTTTGGCGCGGTGAACAGAGGGCCCTTGACGTTCTTGCGATGATCGGGCGGTGACGACGACCCGACAGCACCCCTTCCCCCCGCCCGAGCCACCGCGCCGTTCCGGCTCCGACGACGGCCGTGGGCATGGCTCCGCTATCGGTCACGGCCACGAGCAGGAGCACGGCCACGGCCACGGACCGGGCGGTGATCATCACGGTTCGGGCGACGGTCACGGGCCGGGTCCCCGCCGCGGGCACAACGAGCCTGCGGGCGCCGGTCACGGGCATTCGCACAGCCACGGTCCCGCCGCTCCGGTCTCCAAGCAGCTGCGCAAGGTCATCGCCGCGGTACTGATCCCCTTCGCCGCCGCGGTCGTGGTGGGTCTCGTGGTGCTGTGGCCCGGCGGCGCGCCGTCCCACGAGCGCACCGGTGTCGGGTTCGACCGGCAGACCCAGCAGGCGACGGTCACGAAGATCGGCCAGGTGGACTGCAAGTCCGTGAACGCCTCCTCGGGAACCGCGACGGGCGGCACCTCCGCCGCCGGGGGTTCCTCCGCTCAGTCCGGGAAGGGGGGTGAGTGCAAGAAGGCGACCGTCCGCATCGACACCGGCGAGGACAAGGGCCGCACGTTCACCGAGATCGTTCAGCCCGATCAGTCACGGCAGTTGCACCAGGGCGAGAAGGTCGTCGTCGCGTACGAACCCTCCGCCCCCAAGGACCTCCAGTACTCGGTCACGGACGCGAACCGGAAGCTGCCCCTGACGCTGCTCGCAGTGATCTTCGCGGTGGTCGTCGTGGTGATCGGCCGGATGCGCGGCATCATGGCCCTGGTCGCCCTGGCCATCAGTTTCGTGATCCTGAACTTCTTCATCCTGCCCGCGATCCTGCAGGGCTCGAACCCGCTGCTCGTGGCCGTCGTCGGGTCCAGTGCGATCATGCTGATCGCGCTCTACATGTGTCACGGTCTGTCGGCCCGGACGTCCGTGGCGGTGGTCGGCACCCTGCTCTCCCTGGTGCTGATCGGACTCCTCGGCTCGGTCTTCATCGACTGGGCCGTACTGACCGGCAACACCGACGACAGCACCGGCCTGATCCACGGTCTGTACCCGTCCATCGACATGAGCGGCCTGCTGCTGGCCGGCGTCATCATCGGTTCGCTCGGTGTCCTGGACGATGTGACGGTGACGCAGACGTCCGCGGTGTGGGAACTGCACGAGGCGAACCCGACGATGGGCTGGCGCGGCCTGTACCGCGCGGGCATCCGTATCGGCCGCGACCACATCGCGTCGGTCGTCAACACGCTCGTCCTGGCCTACGCGGGCGCCGCGCTGCCGCTGCTGCTGCTCTTCTCGATCGCCCAGAGCAGCGTGGGCACCGTCGCCAACAGCGAACTGGTCGCCGAGGAGATCGTGCGCACGCTGGTCGGATCGATCGGTCTGGTCGCCGCGGTGCCCGTGACGACCGCGCTGGCCGCGCTGGTGGTCGCCGCGGACCGCGAGGGCGGCACGCCCGTCCCCGCGCAGCCCGCGGCCGACAGGACGCCGGCACGGAACGGGAAGGGACGCCGCCGCAAGCACTGAGCCGTCCCGCGGCAGCGCGGAAACCATCCTGCACCGGCGCCCCTTGTGAGGAAGCGTTACGCCGCTCCGCGGGCCGCCGACGCTCAGCCCGCGCTCTGCTCCTCCGTGAGGATGCGGTCGAGCACCGCGTCGAGGGACGTGTCGAAACCCTCGAGGGAGCGTTCCTGCCCGAGGGGCACGAGCCTGTCCGTCCGGTCGAGAAACGCGACGAGCGGCGCGGCCCCGGACCGGAACAGCGCGTGATCGCCGCCGACCTGAAGCCGGATCAGCACCTCGCCGAACGCCTCCGGGTCGGACGGAGCGATGTGCACATCGCCGTCACCACAGGGCCTGCCCACCCCGTCGACGAGCAGTTCCCGCCCGAACGCCCAGGTCACGGGCGCGTCGCCGGGCAAGTGGAAGGTCAACCGCACGGCGTACGGATCACAGGTCTCGTATCGCAGCTCGACAGGAATGCGGAAGGACAGCTCCTCGGACACGAGGAAGCTCATCATGACCTCTGCCTGCACCGACTCACGCATCGCCTACCCCGTCGTTTGCCATCGACTGGCCAGGATTCGTCCCACCTGACACTGCTGGAAATATTGC
This sequence comes from Streptomyces sp. NPDC002698, assembly GCF_042888945.1. Classification (NCBI taxonomy): domain Bacteria; kingdom Bacillati; phylum Actinomycetota; class Actinomycetes; order Kitasatosporales; family Streptomycetaceae; genus Streptomyces; species Streptomyces sp. NPDC002698. The sequence continues at coordinate 23,209 of NZ_JBIAQM010000036.1, read as the reverse complement.
TCAACGTGCATGCCGCATTACAAGCAGTGAGTTTTCAGATACTGATAGAGATGGCGAGTGTTCCTAGCAACCGGCCGACCTCGTTCTGCAGCTGCCGTGCCACGGGCATCAGCCGGTCGCCCTGATGGGACGGGAGGGAGAAGGCCACCACCGCGGCCGAACTGCCCACGGTGACCGGAATCGCGGCACAGACCGTGCCCAGCGCGTACTCCTGCCGCTCGATCACCGGTTCCATCCGGCCCGTCCGTTCCAGACGCCGCAGCAGCCGGTCCTCGTCACGCACCGTGTACGGGGTGAGCGCCCGCACCGGGTAGCGGTCGAGGTGGTCACGCCGGGACTTGTCGTCCAGCTGGGCCAGCAGACACTGGCCGACCGCGTGGGCGTGCCCGGTCTCGCGGAAGTCGGCCCACTCCTCGACCGCCGGGTTCGCCGGGGTGTCGGCGACACACATGACCTCGATCTCACCACCGCGGTAGACCGCGTAGTACACGGGCGCGCCGATCACGTCGCGCCAGCGCGCGAGGGTGTCCCCCACCGTGCTGCGACGTTTCTGCCGGGCTCCGCTGCTGCTCAGCCGCTCGGCGGCCTCGCCCAGGAAGAACAGCCCTCTGTCACGGCGCAGATAGCCCTCGTGGACCAGCGTGCGCAGCAGGTGATAAGCGGTCGGCAACGCCAGCCCCGCCTCCCGTGCGAGCTGCTTGGCGGGGGCGCCCTGCTCACGCGAGGCGACGGCCTCCAGCAGACGCACCGCGCGCTGGACCGAGCCGATCAACGTGGTGGTGTGGGAGTCCAGGGGAGCGGCTTCCGGCTCCGCGGACAGGGCGCGGGCCTGCCGTGCCGTCCCCGTGGCCGGGGGGAGCGGACCGCGAGTCGCCGCCGGCCCGGTACGCCCTTCCACCGGCGCGGTGCGCCGGGCGGGTTCCTCCACCGCCGGATTCCGGGGCTGCGCCGGCCCCCTGGGCGGAACCGACGGGCCGTGCGAGAGGGACGGCTCCCCCGGCGAGGTACGCGGCTGGGCCGGCGGAACGCGTGCCGCCGCGGGCGTACCCGGTCGCCGGAAGGGTGGAGCGACGGATGGTGCGGGTGCGGTGTCAACCGTGGCCAAGGGGCACTCCGAAGAGCGAGGAGGACCGCCCGTGCGGGGAGTCACGGGAGGGCTGTGCGCTGCCCGCGGGGTCGGCCCCGCGTCGAGTTCCGGACTCTAACGGGCCGTCACCGCTCATACGCGGCCTCACCGGAAACTTCCCCCTGCCGAGGGAACCTTGGGTTCCCTTTCCCCTTTCGCCGTTACCTGTCGCTCGCCCTCCGGCGTCTCACCAGTCGCTGCGCGAGGAGGAACCCGACATGAACTTCCGCACGATGAAGATGAGCCCGCCGACCAGCGCGACGAAGACGAGCAGCTTGAAGAGCAGGCCGATGACGAACCCGACGACGCTCGCTATCAGGCCGCCGAACACCACGAGAGCGATGACCGGCACCGCGACCCACTTCACCCACCACGGCATACCGCTGAAGATCTCCTGCATCGCCCTGTCCTTACCTCTCCTCGCCCGTGGCCCCGACACCGGGACACTGATTCCGGGTTCTCTGATGTCTCGCACCCGATGCTAGGCGGGAGAGGGGGCCGTGCGGTGGCCTCGCATCCCTTGTCCTCCCCTGACCGTCCCCCTAGGGAACCCTGAGACGCGGGGTCAGCTCTCGGGCGGAGAGAACACCACCAGGACCCGCAGATCCTCCGTGATGTGGTGGAACTTGTGGGCGACCCCGGCGGGCACGTAGACGACGCTGCCCCGGGCCACCTGAGTGGTCTCCAGGCCGACGGTGATCGACGCCCGCCCGCTGACGATGAAGTACACCTCGTCCTGGGTATGCGGTTTCTGCGGATCGAGGGCGCCCGCGTCGAGCGCGTACAGCCCGACCGACATGTTCCGTTCGCGCAAAAACTGCAGGTAGGCACCGTCGTTGGCGGCGCGTTCCGCCTCCAGTTCATCCAGCCGGAATGCCTTCATCGCCCTCGTCCGCTCTTGTGCGTCGCAGGCTGTTTCCACAGCCTCTTCTGGCCAGTCGATCTCTCTGCCACGATCAGACACATGAAGAATTTCGTAGTCAAGACGCTCGCCAACGCGGGGGCCCTGGCCGTCGCCGTCTGGCTGCTCGACAAGATCACCCTGACGGGCGACAGCACGGGCAAGAAGATAGGCACGCTCCTCATCGTCGCACTGGTCTTCGGACTGGTGAACTTCCTGGTCAAGCCGCTCGTGAAGGTGCTCACCTTCCCGCTCTTCATCCTCACCCTCGGCCTGATCACCCTTGTGGTGAACGCCTTGATGCTGCTGCTCACCTCGTGGGTCGCCGACAAACTCGACCTGAGCTTCCACGTGGAGGGCTTCTGGACCGCCGTCCTGGGCGGCCTGATCATCTCCGTCGTCTCCTGGGCGCTCAACATCGTGCTGCCCGACGGCGACTGAAAAGACTGAGAGAGCCTCATGACCTACCGCGTCTGCTTCGTCTGCACCGGCAACATCTGCCGCTCGCCGATGGCCGAGTCCGTCTTCCGCGCCCACGTGGAGCGAGCCGGACTGGACGAGCTCGTCGAGGTCGACAGCGCGGGCACGGGCGGCTGGCACGAGGGCGATGGAGCCGACGAGCGCGCCGTCGCCGTGCTGGAGGCGGCCGGCTACGAGAGCGACCACGCGGCCCGGCAGTTCCAGGCTTCGTGGTTCTCCCGTCTCGATCTCGTCATCGCTCTCGACACAGGCCATCTCAAGGCCCTGCGCCGCCTCGCGAACAGCGCCGAGGACGCCGGGAAGGTCCGGCTGCTGCGCTCGTACGACCCCACCGCGGGCGACGACCTGGACGTCCCTGATCCGTACTACGGACACATGGACGGCTTCGAGGAATGTCTTGAGATGGTGGAGGCGGCGAGCCCCGCGCTGCTCGCCGCGGTACGAGAGCAAGTGGAGGGACGAGCGGCATGACGTCAGAGGATTTCGTCACGGCGAACGACGAGGGCACCGGCCCCGCGGGAGAGCGCCCGGCCACGGGGGCGGAGGTGCCGGGCGACGGCACACGGGCGGTACGCGCCGGGCTACCCGAACCCGTCAAGTACGAGCCGACCCTTCCCGGTCCGGTCTTCGCCGCGCACTTCCATCTGCCGGGCGAGCCCACCGGCCCCTACACCTACGGCCGCGACGAGAATCCGACCTGGACGCTTCTGGAGCGTGCCATCGGCGAGCTGGAGGCACCCGGGCAGGAGTCCGTCGAAACGCTCTCCTTCCCCTCCGGCATGGCCGCCATCTCCGCGGTGCTCTTCTCGCAGCTGCGGGCCGGCGACATCGTCGTCCTGCCCGACGACGGCTACCAGGTGCTGCCGCTGGTGCGCGAGCAGCTGACCGCGTTCGGCGTCGAGGTGCGCACCGCCCCCACCGCCGGCGACGCCCAGCTCGAGGTCCTGGACGGCGCGAAGCTGCTGTGGATCGAGACGCCGTCCAACCCCGGTCTCGACGTCTGCGACCTGCGGCGCCTCGTCGCCGCCGCCCACGCGCAGGGCACGCTCGTCGCCGTGGACAACACTCTGGCCACCCCGCTCGGACAGCGCCCGCTGGAGCTGGGCGCCGACTTCTCCGTGGCCAGCGGCACCAAGATGCTCACCGGGCACGGCGACATCCTCCTCGGGTACGTCACCGGCAGGGACGCCGGTCTGATGGCTCCCGTACGACGCTGGCGCAAGGTCGTCGGAGCCATCCCCGGGCCCATGGAGGCATGGCTGGCCCACCGCTCGCTCGCCACGCTCCAGCTGAGGGCCGACCGGCAGACCGCCACCGCGAGGACGATCGCCGAAGTCCTGCGGGACCGTCCGGAGGTGACGGGGCTGCGCTACCCGGGACTGCCCGACGACCCCTCGTACAAGATCGCCTCGCAGCAGATGCGTCGCTTCGGATGCGTGGTCTCCTTCACGCTGCCCTCGCGCGAGCGTGCGGAGCGCTTCCTGGACGCGCTGCGCCTGGTGGACGACGCCACCAGCTTCGGCGGGGTGCGGTCCACGGCCGAGCGGCGCGGCCGGTGGGGCGGCGACGCCGTCCCGGAGGGCTTCATCCGCTTCTCCGCCGGCGCCGAGGATCCCGAGGACCTGGTGGCGGACATCCTGCGGGCCCTCGACGCGTCCGCGGAGTAGGGCGTCCGTCGCGGCGGGATCGGTACCCCCACTACGTACAACGGACGGTCCGAGCCTCCCCCCTCGTGGCTCGGACCGTCCCGGTTCTGCGCGCGAAGAACCGCGCGAACAAGGCTAGTTGACTCTGTGTCAGTGTCCAATCACAGTAGCGACAGAGACCTATCGACTTATTTATAGTTGGGCTCGCGCGGGGTGCTGAAAGGGAGGGCACGCACCATGGACCTGGCCTTGTTGCGCACGTTCCTGACCGTGCACCGGGCCGGTTCCTTCACTCGTGCCGCCGCACTGCTCGGCCTGTCCCAGCCGGCCGTCACATCGCAGATCCGCACGCTGGAGCGCCAGTTGGGGCGCCCCCTGTTCCTGCGACAGGCACGTGGGGTGACGCCCACGACCATCGGCGACGAACTCGCCCACAAGGCGGCGCCACATCTCGATGCCCTCGTGGAGATCACCGAGACCGGCCTCGACGAGGACTCGTCCCTTCGCACGCTGCATCTCGCCGGACCCCCCGAGTTCACCGCGGAACGCGCGCTGCCCGCTCTCACCGAACTGACCGGCGACGACGGCCAGGGCTTCGCCCTGCGCGTCTCCTTCGGCAACGCGGAGGAGACGATGGAGGGGCTCGCCGCAGGACATCACGATCTGGCCATGACGACGGCCCAGCCACGGGGCGCGCTTCTCACCGCGACTCCGCTCTGCGACGAAGAGCATGTCCTGGTCGCCGCTCCGCGCTGGGCCGCCGAGATCGGTCCGGGCAAACTCCGCCGCAAGGGCGCCCACGCTCTCGAGGACTTCCCCATCGTCGAGGTCCACGAGTCGTTGCCGCTCGTCGCCCGCTACTGGGCCTCGGTCTTCGACTGCCGCCCCGCCGCCTCCGGCACGGTGATCGTCCCGGATCTCCGAGCGGTCCTCGCCTGCGCTTCCGCCGGTGCGGGGCTCGCCGTCCTGCCCAAATACCTTTGCTCCGACGCCATCGAGCGCGGAGACGTCGTGGCGCTCCTCGACCCCGCGGTACCCCCGCTGCGTACATACTTCCTGGTCGTACGAACCGGAACGCTGGCGATGCCACACATCGCCCGAGCGCACGAATGGCTGCTGCGAACGGCATCCGACTGGAGCTGAGGCGGGCACGGACGGGAGCCGGAACCCACATCAGATCCGCCTGCCGCCGAGGACCACGGCGTAGCGGATCGAACGACGGCCGTCGATCCGATTCCCCGGCGTCCAGGACATTCTTCGGGGCTTTCACGCGGAATCGCGGCCGCACGATGTTTCACGTGGAACCAGCCGGGCCACATTTCTCCCATGACCGTCCGACCCGTGGTCAAGCGCACCGCACGTGCCGTCCTGCTCGACGGTGACGACCTGATCTTGATCAAGCGCACCAAGCCCGGCATCGACCCCTACTGGCTCACACCGGGTGGCGGGGTCGAACCGGAGGACACGACTGTCGTCGAGGCACTCCATCGTGAGGTGCACGAGGAACTCGGCGCCAAGATCGTCGATGTGGTGCCCTGTTTCGTCGACACGGTCGAGCACATCGGCGACGACGGCGGCGCGACCGGTGTGAAGGTCCAGCACTTCTTCGTCTGCCGACTGGAGTCCATGGACCCGTCGCTGCGGCACGGTCCCGAGGTGGACGAGCCCATCGGCGAGTACGAGATCGTCCGCGTCCCGTTCACCCGGGTCGGCATCGCCTCCGTCCACCTCGTACCACTGTCGCTGAGGCACTACCTCGACGGAAACATCGAGGGCGTACGCGCCATGCACGCACCCGACCTGGGCTGACCCGGAAGGCACCGGCGCGAGCCGGCCGCCCACGGTTACCCGGTACGGCAGACCAGTTGATAGGCGGCACCCAGGTCCCGTCCCACGTAGGAATGCGTGGCGAGGCCGCGCAGATGCCGGTTCGCGTTGACCGCGACGGACACCGGTACGACGCCGAAGAGATCCTTGTCCGAGCCTGAGTCGCCATACGCGACGCAGTCGGCTCGGCTCACCCCGAACTCCGCACAGAGCAGATCCGCGATCTGCACCTTTGCCGCGGCGCTGAGAACTCCCGCCGGGTCCAACGGCTCCACGAACGGCACGGCCGGAAAGCGCGAGCCATGAGCCGCGTGCGCTCCCCACGACAGCAGGCGCTCCACGAAGAAGGAGGGCGACAGCGAGATGACGGCGCAGTAGTCGCCGTTCCGCCGGATCTCCCTCCAGACGTCCTCGATCCCTGACATCCATGGCGCAGCGTCGAAAGCCGCCGTCACATGCGCCTCGGTGAGATCCGTCCACAGAGCATGCACCTGCGCCGCATACTCCGGAGGACCTATGCGGCCCTCGGAGATGGCCGTTTCGAGCGCGATGGTCTCGGCTTGCAGGCCGAGTTGCCGGGAGATCTCCAACGGCGCGGTGCTGCCGTGGAGCAGCGTCCCGTCGAGATCGAAGAGATGAAGTCTCGCCATGTCTGTCGAGGCTACTGGGGCAACCGGCCTTCAGAGGCGGGGGTTTCACGTGAAACCCCCGGTCACGCACCGCTGTGATGCGGAGCATGGCCAAAAGCCGCTAGGAGTGCCGGGAAAGCGGTGGACGGCAGAGCCCCACCTCGGACAGCCTGACCTGCGTGTCGACTCATTCCCTCACCGCTCTGCCCATTCGCCGTCTGACGCCCCGCGACCTCGTCGCCTGCGCCGACTTGTCCGAGGACCGGGGCTGGCCCCGTGAGGAGCACAAGTGGGGTCTGTTGCTCGCCGGGGGGACCGGTTACGGCATCGACGACCCCTCCGGCGGTCTCGTCACCGCGTGCGTGGTGACGGACTACGGACCGCGCGAGCGTCCAGAACTGGCCGCGATCGGCATGGTCCTGGTCGCCGAGCGATACGCGCGCCAGGGTGTCGGCCGACGTCTGATGCGGCACGTCGTCGACGAGATGGGCACGACCCCGCTGGCCTTGCACGCCACCGAGTACGGGCGCCCGCTCTACGAGGAACTGGGATTCAAGGTCACCGGCCGGGCCGAGATGGTTTCTGGAGTCTTCACGCCCGACGGCTCCGAGTCCGAGGTCTTCACCCGCCCGGCCACGGCGGAGGATCTCGCCCCCGTCCTGCGGCTGGACGAGGAGGTCTTCGGCAGCGACCGCACCCACATGATCACGCGGCTGCCCGCCTTCGCCGACCAGCTGCGCGTGGCCGAGGAGAACGGCCGGATCGTCGGCTACGCGGCTGCCTGGCCCAACATGAGCACCCACGTCGTGGGCCCTCTGATCGCCCGGGACACGAAGACCGCGAAGGCACTCGTCTCCTCGCTCGCCGCCCACACCGGCCGTCCCCTGCGCACCGACATCGACACGCGGCACGAGGACCTGCTGAGCTGGCTGAAGGAACGTGGGCTGGCCTCCGTCGGCTTCAACGCGGTCATGACGCACAAGATCCCGGAACTGCCCGGTGACTGGACCCGCCGCTTCGCGCCGCTGACCGTGGCCGCCGGCTAGAGATCCGAAAGGTGCCGGAACCTCCGACGAGAGATCCGAGGGTTCAGGAAACACCGAGTGCCGGTCCCCCTGCGCGTGGGGGGACCGGCACAACCGGATGCCGTCCGGCGGACGATCGCCTCGGCCGGTGGGGTCAGACGAGGGATTCGACAGCGGCGGCGGCGAAGCCGTGGTCCTGGTCGGGCATACCGCCGCCGACCCCGATCGCGCCGATCAGACGGCCGTCGCGGCGGACCGGAACGCCGCCCGCGATGAACAGCAGGGGACGGTCCAGCGCGGTGGGCAGGGTGTGGAAGAGACCGCCGGGCTGCACCGCGTCGACGAGATCGGCGGTGGCCGAGTCGAGCTGGAGTGCCGTGTAGGCCTTGCGTGTGCTGGTCTCTCCCGAGATCAGCACGGCCTGGTCGTCGCGCCGGAAGGCGAGCAGGTGGCCGCCCGCGTCGAGAACGGTGGCGCTGATCCGGACACCGGCGGCTTCGGCGGCGCGTCGGGCCGCGGCCACGAGGATCTCGGCGTCCTCGATGGTCAGGGGGGCGACGGCGGTGGTGGTGCTCATCAGGGTCTCTCCTTGTGGGGGTGTTCTGTGTCGAGTCGGGTTCGTGCTGGATCGAGCCGCCCCGGGAACGGTCCTGGTCCCGCGGCGGTCCGGTCGGTCAGTGGTGGACGGCGGTCCGCGGTTCGGCGGGGACGCCTCCGGCGACCACGACACCGGGGCGGGACGTACGGCGTTCCAGAGCGGCCGAGAGGACGGCCAGGACGAGCGCGCCGGCGGCGAGAACCGCACCGACCCAGTTGGGGGCGGTGTAACCGAGGCCCGCGGCGATGACGACGCCGCCGAGCCAGGCCGCGAGGGCATTGCCGAGGTTGAAGGCGCCGATGTTCACGGCCGAGGCCAGAGTGGGGGCGCCGTGCGCCTGGTCGAGAACGCGCTTCTGGAGAGGGGGCACGGTCGCGAAGCCCAGAGCGCCGATGAGAACGATCGTGACGGCCGCCAGGATCTTGTTGTGCGCGGTGACGGTGAAGAGGGCGAGCACGACGGCGAGGCCGCCCAGAGAGGCGTACAGCATCGGCATCAGCGCGCGGTCGGCGAGCCTGCCGCCGATCAGGTTCCCGCCGACCATGCCGAGGCCGAAGAGGACCAGCAGCCAGGTGACCGATCCGTCGGCGAAGCCGGCGACGTGCGTCATCATCGGCGCGATGTAGGTGACGGCCGCGAAGACGCCGCCGAATCCGAGCACGGTCATCGCCATCGCCAGCAGGACCTGGACGTTCTTGAAGGCGGCCAGCTCATGGCGCAGACGCACGCCCTCGGGCTTCGGCATCTCCGGGACCAGCTTGGCGATGCCCAGCAGTCCGATGACGCCGAGCCCGGCGACTCCCGCGAAGGTGACGCGCCAGCCGGCGGACTGCCCGATCAGCGTGCCCAGCGGGACACCGACGACATTGGCGATCGTGAGACCGCTGAACATCATCGCGATGGCGCCGGCCTTCTTCTCGGGTGCGACCAGCTCGGCGGCGGCCACCGACCCGATGCCGAAGAAGGCACCGTGCGCGAGGGAGGCGACCACCCGGCCCGCGAACATCAGCCAGAAAGCCGGGGCCGCGGCGGAGATCAGATTGCCGAGGACGAACAGCCCTATGAGCACCATGAGCATCCGCTTGCGGGACACCTTCGTGCCGAGCGCGGTCATGATCGGCGCACCGATGACCACCCCCAGGGCATAGCCGGTCACCAGCAGTCCGGCCGTCGGGATGGAGACCCCGAAGTCTCCGGCGACCTCGGGCAGGACGCCCATGATCACGAACTCGGTCGTCCCGATTCCGAAGGCCCCGATCGCGAGGGCCAGAAGCGCGAGAGGCATGGTGGGTACACCTTCCAGAAGATTGCATGGGCGCTTTGCCTGCGTTCACAATAGTTGCAGACGCGGGCTATGTGCAACAGCGGGCTATTGCGCCTGTGCTCTATCCTGGTTCCAGCCGCTCCGGGACGGAGGAAACGCCATGACAGCCACGGACCCCGCGCTCACCGCCCTCTCCCAGGGATGGTGCGCACTCTCCCTGCTGCACGGGAGGATCGAGGCCCACATCGAGCGAGCCCTGCAGGCCGAGCACGGTCTCAGCGTGCGCGAGTACTCCCTGCTCGACGTGCTCAGCCGACAGCACGACGGCGTAGGCGGCCATCTCCAGATGAAGCAGGTCGCGGACGCGGTCGTACTCAGCCAGAGCGCCACCACGCGGCTGGTCACCCGCCTCGAGGACCGCGGACTGCTCGCCCGCTACCTCTGCCCGACCGACCGGCGCGGCATCTACACGAATGTCAGCGACGCGGGACTGAAGCTTCTCGCCGAGGCGCGGCCCACCAATGACGCCGCCCTGCGCGAGGCCCTCGACGAGGCGGCCGAGAACCCCGGCCTGGCCCCCCTGGTCCGGGTCGTGGAGTCGGCCGGCGCGCCCGCGCACCCTGCGCCTTCCCTGGGCGTGCCCTCGTAGGCTGCGCGCATGGCAGATCTTGAGATACGAGCCGCGGACGCCGATGACGTGCCCGCCATCGTCGCGATGCTGGCCGACGACCCACTGGGTGCCCGACGGGAATCCCCCGACGACCTGAGTCCGTACCTGGACGCCCTGGAGCGTCTGCGCCGGGACCCGAACCAGCACCTGGTCGTCGCCGTCCGCGACGGCCGTGTCGTCGGCACCCTGCAGCTCAGCGTGATTCCCGGGCTGTCCCACAGAGGGGCCACCCGCTCGGTCATCGAGGCCGTACGCATCCACGCCGACGAGCGCGGCAGCGGTCTGGGGACGAAGCTCATCGAGTGGGCGGTCGCGGAATCCCGCCGCCAGGACTGCCGATTGGTCCAGCTGACATCCGACGCCTCCCGCACCGACGCCCACCGCTTCTACGAGCGGCTCGGCTTCAAGGCTTCCCACGTCGGCTTCAAGCTCCCGCTCTGAGGCAAGGCCGACGACCGCACGCCGGCCACGTCGTTGAAGGCTGTTCCCCACAGCGCGAGGCGGCCCGTTTCACGTGAAACAGACCGCCTCGCACCGGCGGCGCCTACTGGATTCCGCGCCAGCCTTCCGGGTCCACTCCACCGGGCACCGGAGCGTCCTCGTCGTACGGCTGCCGCGTGAACACGAACGAGCCGAGGTCCAGATGGCTCACGGAGCCGTCGGGCCGTCGTACGGGCCGCAGAAGCTCGCCCGCGTAGTAGCCGTCGAGTCCTGTCCACGTCCCGTCACCGTTCGCCCGGAAGCGGGCACCCCGGCCGACACCCGAGAGCGGACCCAGCACCAGCCCTCCGTCGGCAGGCAACCGCAGTCCGAATGCCTGAGTCCCCCAGTACCACTGACCCGCCAACTCCAAGGCGCTCTGGTCCACTTCGGTCATCGGGTGCCAGGGTTCGGGGATTCGCGGCTCCGCCTCGGCGACGATCCGCACCAGATCGGCGGCCACGGTGAACACCGGCGGCCCCGAGGTGCAGTTGGCCAGTACCACCGCCGCCACGTCGTCCTCGACGCTGATCACCAGTCCGGCGAGGAAACCCGGCAGGGAACCGGAATGCCCGACGAGGGTCCGGCCGTCACGGTGCAGGATCTGCAGGGCAAGCCCGTACGACGACCCCGCCGCCAGCTCCGCGGTCTCGGGCGGAGCGGCAGGCGCGCGCATCTCCCTGACGGACTCCGCGCTCAGCACCCGATCGTCACCATGGGCGAGAAAGACGGCGAAGCGGGCCAAGTCCCCTGTGGTGGACCACAATTGTCCGGCCGGAGCCATCCGCCCGAGGTCCTCGGCCGGTTCGGGCATCATGGCGTCCGCCCAGGGGTGGACCGCCCATCCCCCCGCGTGCGGCGCCTGCGGGCGAGCGCTCGTACGGTGCAGGCCCAGTGGTTCGAGGATCTCGCGGCGCAGCACTTCGTCCCAGGGCGCGCCGCGCAACTCCTCGACCAGTGCCCCGAGCAGCGTGTAGCCGGGGTTCGAGTAGTGGTGCCGGCGTCCGACCGGATGCCGGAAGGGCTGCCGACCCAGCACGTCGGACAGTTCGGGACGCAGGGAGCCGGAAGTGCGCTCCCACCACGGCGCGGGTGACTCGGCGGCCAACCCCCCGGTGTGGGCGAGCAGTTGGGAGATGGTGACCTCCCCCGCACCGGTGCCCGGCACATGCTTCTCCAGCGGGTCACCGAGGTCCAGGACGCCCTCGTCGCGCAGCCGCAGCACCAGAACAGCGGTGAAGGTCTTGGTGATGGAGCCGATCCGGTACTGCACGTTCTCGTCCGGGCCGTGACCGGCCACCGAGGTCCGCGCCCCGTGCCATACCGCCTTCCCGCCCCGGACCACAGAAGCGACGAGTGACGGAGCCCGTCCCTCGCCCTGTGCGACGGCAATGCGGTGCAGCAGGGCCCGGCGCGTACCGGGGAGCAGATCATCGTGGGATGTCGTCATGGCACCAGTCCACCCGCCGCGGCGCCGGACGTCGAGCGGATTGAACCGAAGCTGCCCCGTGGGGCGTGCGGGGTCTCGCCGCTCGTGACATGCCGATCTTGCGTGACCTGGGCGTTCTTGGTTGTCCCACGGCCTTGTCACCCATGATCAGTCTCAGATCCATGGCATTTCTCGCGAGGGCGAGGACGAGGGCGAGGTCGGAGATCAGGCGGCTCGTCCGAGTCGGCCGAGTACATCGCGCCGAGCCCCGGGCACGAGGGCCGCCGACGAGCCCGGATCACGCGCCGATGAGTTTTCCGCGCCGCGCCGGTCTGAACGCGTGAGAGCGACTCGCGGAAGGCTGGCGCCATGCGGAAACTGATCTACGGCATGAACCTGACCCTGGACGGCTACATCGCCGCGCCCGGTGACGACATCGGCTGGGGCGTGCCGAGCGACGAGCTGTTCCAGTTCTGGTCCGACCAGTTGCGGGCGACCGACCTGTCGCTGTACGGGCGCAAGCTGTGGCAGACGATGAGCCCCCACTGGCCGACCCGCGACCAGCAACCGGGCGCCACCCCGGCGGAGATCGAGTTCGCGCGCCGCTGGAGGGACATGTCGAAGGTGGTGTTCTCCTCCACGATCGACAAGGTCGACTGGAACACCCGCCTGGTCACCGGCGACGCGGTCGCCGAGATCACCCGGCTCAAGGCCGAGGACGGCGGCCCGATGGACATCGGCGGCGCGACGCTCGCCGGAGCGGCCATGCGGGCCGGGCTGATCGACGAGTACGTGCTGGCCACCGCGCCGGTCCTGGTGGGCGGCGGCACGCCGTTCTTCACCTCGCTGGACAGCTGGACGAACCTGAACCTGGTGGAGACGCGGACGTTTCCCGACGGCGTGCTCCTGACCAGGTACGAGACGAGGCGCTGAGCAGCGACACCCACGCGCCAGTCCCACGGTGACGTCGTGTACGACACCGGTACGACACGGCCCATGAAATGACGACATCGGCCGCGAGACCCCACAGGGCGCCCGATCAGGTCTGTGCCATGTCCACGAAGCGCGAGTAGTGACCCTGGAAGGCCACCGTGATCGTCGCCGTCGGGCCGTTACGGTGCTTGCCGACGATGATGTCGGCCTCGCCGGCGCGGGGGGACTCCTTCTCGTACGCGTCCTCGCGGTGGAGCAGGATGACCATGTCCGCGTCCTGCTCGATCGACCCGGACTCACGCAGGTCGGAGACCATGGGCTTCTTGTCCGTACGCTGCTCGGGTCCACGGTTGAGCTGCGACAGCGCGATGACCGGCAGCTCCAGCTCCTTGGCCAGCAGCTTCAGGTTTCGCGACATGTCGGAGACCTCTTGCTGGCGGCTCTCGGAACGCTTGCCGCCGGACTGCATCAGCTGGAGGTAGTCGATGACCACGAGCTTGAGGTCGGCGCGCTGCTTGAGGCGGCGGCACTTGGCGCGGATCTCCATCATCGACAGGTTCGGGGAGTCGTCGATGTACAGGGGGGCGGCCGAGACGTCCGGCATACGGCGGGCGAGCCGGGTCCAGTCCTCGTCCGTCATGGTGCCGGACCGCATGTGATGCAGGGCCACGCGCGCCTCGGCGGACAGCAGGCGCATCGCGATCTCGTTGCGGCCCATTTCGAGCGAGAAGATCACGCTGGGCATGTTGTGCTTGATCGAGCAGGCCCGCGCGAAGTCCAGGGCCAGCGTCGACTTACCCATGGCGGGCCGGGCCGCGATGATGATCATCTGGCCGGGATGCAGACCGTTGGTCAGCGAGTCGAGGTCGGTGAAGCCGGTCGGTACACCGGTCATCTCCCCCGAACGCGATCCGATCGCCTCGATCTCGTCGAGCGCGCCCTCCATGATGTCGCCGAGCGGCAGGTAGTCCTCGGTGGTGCGCTGCTCGGTGACCGCGTAGATCTCGGCCTGGGCGCTGTTGACGATCTCGTCGACGTCACCGTCGGCCGCGTACCCCATCTGAGTGATCCGCGTTCCGGCCTCGACCAGGCGGCGCAGGACCGCGCGCTCGTGCACGATCTCCGCGTAGTACTCGGCGTTCGCGGCGGTCGGTACCGTCTGGACCAGCGTGTGCAGATACGGCGCGCCACCGACCTTGGTGATCTCGCCGCGCTTGGTGAGCTCGGCCGCGACCGTGATGGGGTCGGCCGGCTCGCCCTTCGCGTACAGGTCGAGGATCGCCCCGTAGATCGTCTCGTGCGCCGGCCGGTAGAAGTCGTGGCCCTTGAGCACCTCGACGACGTCGGCGATGGCGTCCTTCGACAGGAGCATGCCACCGAGGACGGACTGCTCGGCGTCGAGGTCCTGCGGCGGCACCCGCTCGAAGGCCGAACCGCCGCTCTCCCAGGACCCGTTGTCCCGGTCGTGCTGCTCGTCGCGGCCTCGGCCGCCGTTCCCGCGCCGGCGGGACGAGGGCAGACGATCACTGGGCCCACTGTCCGCCCAGGGGTCGTCCAAGGGCTCGGAAATAGTCACCGAGCCACCTCCTCCCGTCCGCAGAGCGGACCTAGCAGTGCCATCAATTTCTACGGCACGGCACTGACAAGTGAGCGGCCCGACTCCGGATCCCGCGCGTCGGTTTTGCGTGCTTTCCGAGGACGGAGAGAAGAAGGGGCGCCGCACCACGTTAGGCCCGCGGGCACCGTCAGCCAATCTGGTTATCCACAGGCCATGTGGACGACGGCCCCGATGCTGTGGAGAACTCCGCGAAACCTGTGCACGACCCGGTGGACAGCCCTGTGAACAAGCCCTCAGGCATCCTGAAGAACATGCTCTGACCTGGCATTTCCCCATCCACCGGCTGTGCAGAAGAAAAACTTCCCCAGCAGGATCAAGATCGCCTCGAACAGTGCGCCAGAACACACCCCGCACACCCCACGGTAAGGGTCTTTCGCCTTTTGCATCTCTTACCTGTGGAAGATTAGATTGATGCCCATGACACAGGCTCCCGCGGCACCCAGGGCCGCCCGACGCCGGCACGACCGAGAGATCGTCGCACTGGCCGTTCCCGCGTTCGGCGCGCTCGTGGCCGAGCCTCTCTTCGTGCTGGCCGACAGTGCCATCGTCGGCCATCTCGGCACCGCGCAGCTGGCCGGACTCGGCGTCGCCTCGGCCCTCCTCATGACAGCCGTCGGAGTCTTCGTCTTCCTCGCCTACGCAACGACCGCCGCGGTCGCCCGCAGGGTCGGCGCCGGCGATCTTCGGGCCGCGATCCGCCAGGGCATGGACGGCATCTGGCTCGCCCTGCTCATCGGCGTGGCCGTGATCGTCGTCGCCCTGCCCACCGCACCCTCCCTCATGGAGCTGTTCGGCGCATCCGACTCCGCCTCCCCGTACGCGACGACCTATCTGCGGATCTCGGTGTTCGGCATCCCCGCCATGCTCGTCGTGCTGGCCGCCACCGGCATACTGCGCGGGCTCCAGGACACGAAGACCCCCCTGTATGTCGCCGTCGGAGGGTTCGTCGCCAACGCGGTCCTCAATACCGTCCTCGTCTACGGCGCCGGCCTCGGCATCGCCGGGTCCGCCTGGGGCACGGTCATCGCCCAGTGCGGCATGGCCGCCGTCTATCTCCACGTCGTCCTCCGCGGAGCGCGCAGACACGGCGCCTCCCTGCGGCCGGACGCCGCCGGCATACGAGCCTGCGCCCAGGCCGGCACCCCCCTGCTCGTCCGGACGCTGTCGCTCCGGGCGATCCTCCTGATCGCCACGGCGGTCGCCGCCCGGCTCGGGGACGCCGACATGGCGGCACACCAGATCATCCTGTCGCTGTGGAGCCTGCTCGCCTTCGCGCTCGATGCCATCGCCATCGCGGGACAGGCCATCATCGGGCGCTATCTCGGTGCGGACGACACCCGTGGTGCCCGTGAGGCATGCCACCGCATGGTGCGGTGGGGACTCGTCACCGGGCTCGTGCTCGGTCTGCTGGTCATCGCCGCTCGCCCCTTGTTCCTTCCGCTGTTCAGCGGCGACTCCGGCGTGCGGGACGCGGCGTTGCCCGCACTGGTGATGGTGGCCGTCTCCCAGCCGATCTGCGGGATCGTCTTCGTGCTGGACGGAGTACTGATGGGCGCGGGGGACGGACCGTATCTGGCCCGGGCCATGCTGCTCACCCTGGCGGTGTTCACCCCCGCCGCCCTGCTCGTTCCCGTCCTCGGCGGCGGGCTGACCGCGCTCTGGGGAACGATGACGCTGATGATGACGATGCGGATGCTGACCCTGTGGCTGCGCTCCCGCTCGGGCCGGTGGATCGTCACGGGCGCGACCCGCTGACGTACGCCGGACGGCTCCGGAACGCACCGGGCGTCGCCCGGGAAACGCACCGGATGTTTCACGGGAAACACGGGCGCCGGTTTCACGTGAAACGACGGTGCCCAGCGTCCACGGAACGCCTCCGGCCAAGTTCTCAGGGAAAGCAGAAGGGCCGCACCCGAGGGGTGCGGCCCTTCCTCTCAGCTATGCCGAGTGCTGCACTCAGGCAGCGACAACCTCGATGCTGACCTTGGCGGCAACCTCGGGGTGCAGACGCACGGACGTCTCGTGGGCGCCCAGGGTCTTGATGGGCGAGCCCAGCTCGATGCGGCGCTTGTCGACCTCGGGGCCACCGGAAGCCTTGATCGCCGAAGCGACGTCGGCCTGGGTGACGGAACCGAAGAGACGACCGGCGTCGCCGGAGCGAACGGCCAGACGGACCTTGACACCCTCGAGGCGGGCCTTGATCTCGTTGGCCTGCTCGATGGTCGCGATCTCGTGGATCTTGCGAGCACGACGGATCTGCTCGACGTCCTTCTCGCCACCCTTGGTCCAGCGGATCGCGAAGTTCCGCGGGATCAGGTAGTTGCGAGCGTAGCCGTCCTTGACGTCGACGACCTCGCCGGCGGCACCGAGGCCGGAGACCTCGTGGGTAAGGATGATCTTCATGTGTCGGTCACCCTTCCTTTATCGCGCGGTGGACGTGTAGGGCAGCAGCGCCATCTCACGGCTGTTCTTCACAGCCGTGGCGACGTCACGCTGGTGCTGCGTGCAGTTGCCGGTCACGCGGCGGGCACGGATCTTGCCGCGGTCGGAAATGAACTTCCGCAGCATGTTCGTGTCCTTGTAGTCCACGTACGTGACCTTGTCCTTGCAGAACGCGCAGACCTTCTTCTTCGGCTTGCGCACAGGCGGCTTCGCCATGGTGTATCTCCTGTGTGATCAAGAAGTGGGAGTACGGCCCACCCTCGGCCCTGAGGCCTAGAAGGGGGGCTCGTCCGAGTAGCCGCCGCCGGAACCGCCGGAGCCGCCGGAGCTTCCGCCCCAGCCGCCACCGCCACCGCCGCCGCCCTGGTTGCCACCGGCGGGAGCGCCGGTCGCCCAGGGGTCGTCGGCCGGAGCACCGCCGCCCTGCGGAGCACCGCCGGAGCTTCCGCCCCAGCCGCCGCCCTGCTGGCCGCTGCCCTGCTGGCCGCCGCCGTAGCCGCCCTGTCCGCCGCGGCCCGTGGTCTTGGTGACCTTGGCCGTGGCGTTCTTCAGGCTGGCGCCGACTTCCTCTACGTCCAGTTCGTAGACCGTGCGCTTGACGCCCTGGTTGTCCTCGTAGGACCGCTGCTTCAAGCGGCCCTGCACGATGACGCGCATGCCGCGCTGGAGCGACTCGGCGACGTTCTCCGCCGCCTGACGCCAGACCGAGCAGGTCAGGAACAGGCTCTCGCCGTCCTTCCACTCATTGGTCTGACGGTCGAAGGTGCGGGGGGTGGACGCGACACGGAACTTCGCGACCGCCGCACCGGAAGGGGTGAAGCGCAGCTCGGGGTCGTCGACAAGATTGCCGACGACCGTGATGACGGTCTCGCCTGCCATGGGGGAACCTCTCGGCGGGTTTGCTGCTGGCTGCTGGTGCTACTCGATGCCCGAGTTCAGCTGAGCTGGAGAGCTCAGTGGGTCTCGGGACGGAGGACCTTGGTCCGGAGGACCGACTCGTTCAGGTTCATCTGGCGGTCGAGCTCCTTGACGACCGCAGGCTCGGCCTGCAGGTCGATGACCGAGTAGATGCCCTCGGGCTTCTTCTTGATCTCGTACGAGAGACGACGACGGCCCCAGGTGTCGACCTTCTCCACCTTTCCGGCGCCCTCACGGACGACGGAGAGGAAGTTCTCGATCAGAGGGGCGACAGCGCGCTCCTCCAGATCGGGGTCGAGGATGACCATCACTTCGTAGTGACGCATGTGGAACCCACCTCCTTTGGACTCAGCGGCCACGGTCGTTCCGTGGCAGGAGGGTTGTGATGCGTACGCAACGGTATCGGCCGCCACTGACAATCGGCCCGCCGATCGGTGAACCGAGCGGCGATCCCTGTCGTGACCTGGCCTTGAGCCTGGGCAGACACCGGTGCAGAGGGTACAGACTACCTGCACACCTGCTTCCGGTTGAAATCCGGCCGGGTTGGCCCTCAATCTGTACACATCGGGTGTGTATGGCGCTACGATGCGCCGCCTTCCGCAGGAGGTGCCCTATGGCACAGGTAATGCGTCCCAGCACGACCGGCTCACTCTTCGCCACGGACGGCAAGCCGCATCCGCTCCAGGACACCCTGCTCGCGGTGACCCTGGTGTGCGGAGTCCTGGCCTTCGTCACGTCGATGTTCCACAGCCTCCATCTGCTCAGCTCATGGGCCGGTCTGATCGGGATCCTCACCGGCGCCTACGGTCAGTTCATCTCCGAGACGACCCGGGAGCGCTTCGGACTGATCGTGGGACTCGGTCTCTCGGGCGTCGGTTTCTACCTCGGCCTGGCCCACGGCGGCCTCTTCGGCGGTGTGATCTGAGTCGAACGTCCGTTTTCCCCTGGCCTCGGGACGCTTCGCACCGCACCCCCGGGGCCAAGGTTCCATACGGCCATTCGGGGCGCTCGCAGGGCGCAGTAGGCTTCGGCGCGAGAGCCGGAGCCCTTGTACCCATGGGGACACACCAGCCCGAGGAGCGCCCCGAATGAGCCTGACCCTGAGGACCATCAGCCGAGAGCAGCATCTGGCATACATCCAGAGCCTGCCCGCGGCCAGCCACATGCAGGTCCCCGCATGGGCGGACGTGAAGGCCGAGTGGCGCTCAGAGAGCCTCGGATGGTTCGACGACAAGACCGGCCAGATGGTCGGCGCGGGCCTGGTGCTGTACCGCCAGCTGCCCAAGATCAAGCGGTACCTCGCCTACCTGCCCGAGGGCCCGGTCATCAACTGGTTCGCGCCGAACCTCGACGACTGGCTCCAGCCGATGCTCGCGCACCTCAAGCACCAGGGCGCCTTCTCCGTGAAGATGGGCCCGCCGGTGATCATCCGGCGCTGGGAGGCCACGTCCATCAAGGGCGGCATCCAGAACCCGGACGTGAAGCGCCTGCGCGACATCGAGGCCGACTTCATCGAGCCGCGCGCCTTCGAGGTCGCCGACAAGCTGCGCCGTATGGGCTGGCAGCAGGGCGAGGACGGCGGTGCCGGCTTCGGCGACGTCCAGCCCCGCTACGTCTTCCAGGTGCCGCTGGCCAATCGTTCCCTCGAAGAGGTCCACAGGAACTTCAACCAGCTGTGGCGCCGCAACATCAAGAAGGCCGAGAAGGCGGGCGTCGAGGTCGTCCAGGGCGGTTACCAGGACCTGGAGGAGTGGCAGCGGCTCTACGAGATCACCGCGATCCGCGACCACTTCCGGCCCCGCCCCCTCTCGTACTTCCAGCGCATGTGGACGGCCCTCAACACCGAGGACCCCAACCGCATGCGGCTCTACTTCGCGCGTCACAACGGGGTGAACCTCTCGGCCGCGACGATGCTCGTCGTCGGCGGGCACGTCTGGTACTCCTACGGCGCCTCGGACAACATCGGGCGCGAGGTCCGGCCCTCGAACGCGATGCAGTGGCGCATGCTGCGCGACGCGTACGCCCTGGGAGCCACGGTCTACGACCTGCGCGGCATCTCCGACTCGCTGGACGAGACCGATCACCTCTTCGGCCTGATCCAGTTCAAGGTGGGCACGGGCGGAGAGGCCGCCGAGTACCTCGGCGAGTGGGACTTCCCGCTCAACAAGCTGCTCCACAAGGCTCTCGACATGTACATGTCCCGCCGCTGAGCCGTCCGGAACCGCGTCCTGGGCCGCCGATCGGCCCCGAATCGCATCCCGGGCCGCCGAACCGGCCCGGGACAGCCCCATCGGCCCGGCGGATCAGCGACAATTCCTTTTCATACCTCTGATACACGGCAGCCACGAGAAAGGTTCCGGGACCGGCCATGGCGCTCACGCTCTACGTCGACACCGCGCGCTGGCGGGCACACCACAAGCAGGTGTCCGAGCAGTTTCCGGGGCTCGTCCCCGTCTGCAAGGGCAACGGCTACGGCTTCGGCCACGAACGGCTCGCGGACGAGGCCACCCGCCTGGGCTCGGACATCCTCGCCGTCGGCACCACGTACGAGGCCGCCCGGATCAAGGACTGGTTCGGCGGCGATCTCCTGGTCCTGACGCCGTTCAGGCGCGGCGAGGAGCCCGTACCACTGCCCGACCGCGTCATCCGCTCCGTGTCGTCCATCGACGGCGTGTACGGCCTCGTGGGCGCCCGTGTCGTCATCGAGGTGATGTCCTCGATGAAGCGGCACGGCGTGAGCGAGGAGGACCTGCCGCATCTGCACTCCGCCATCGAGAACGTCCGGCTGGAGGGCTTCGCGATCCACCTGCCGCTGGACCGCACCGACGGCTCGGACGCCGTCGAGGAGGTCATCGGCTGGATGGACCGCCTCCGCGCGGCCCGGCTGCCCCTGCACACGATGTTCGTC
Organism: Streptomyces sp. NPDC002698; assembly: GCF_042888945.1. Classification (NCBI taxonomy): domain Bacteria; kingdom Bacillati; phylum Actinomycetota; class Actinomycetes; order Kitasatosporales; family Streptomycetaceae; genus Streptomyces; species Streptomyces sp. NPDC002698. The sequence goes on along the minus strand of NZ_JBIAQM010000036.1, from coordinate 2,315 downwards.
AGCCACCTCAAGGCCGAGGAACTCGCCCGGCTTCAGCGGCAGTTCCCGCAGACCCACTTCCGCGCCCGCATCGGGACGCGGCTGTGGCTGGGTGACCACGAGGCCACGGAGTACCGCGGAGCGGTCCTGGACGTCACGCGCGTCTCCAAGGGCGACCGTTTCGGCTACCGGCAGCAGAAGGCCGCCTCGGACGGCTGGCTCGTGGTCGTCGCGGGCGGTACCTCGCACGGGGTGGGCCTGGAGGCCCCCAAGGCCCTGCACGGCGTCATGCCGCGCGCCAAGGGCGTCGCACGCGCCGGCCTCGCGACGGTCAACCGGAACCTTTCTCCGTTCGTCTGGGCGGGCAAGCAGCGCTGGTTCGCCGAGCCCCCGCACATGCAGGTCTCGATCCTCTTCGTGCCGCACGACGCCTCGGAACCGAAGGTGGGCGACGAACTGGTGGCCCATCTGCGGCACACCACCACGCAGTTCGACCGCGTCGTCGAGCGCTGACCCCGGTCCGGGCGCGTCCCGGACCGACGAAAGGCCGTACACGGACACCGTGTACGGCCTTTCGCGTGACCCTTCCCCGCCCCGTTCGCTCAGAGCGAACGCTCTCCGGGTGCCGCGTCCTCACGCCAGTCGGCCTGGGGGACCGCGTCGAAGTGCGCCGCGTGCCGCGCCGGATGCCCGGCCGGGCCGAGCACGAAGACGTCCTCCGCGCCGTCGAGAATCCCGCCCGACGGGTCGTCGTCGCCCTGGCGCCGCACCACGTCGCGCTCCGGCAGGAAGATGTCCCGCACGACCACCGCGCACAGGTACAGCGTCCCCAGCAGGTGGACGGCGATGGCGACCTGGTACCCGTCGGTCGGCAGACCCTTGTGGGCGTCGCCGCTGGTCGTGTACGCGAGGTACATCCAGATGCCGAGGAAGTACCCGACCTCGCAGGCCTGCCAGATCAGGAAGTCCCGCCAGCGTGGCCGGGCCAGCGCGGCGAGGGGGACCAGCCAGAGCACGTACTGCGGCGAGTAGACCTTGTTCGTGAGGATGAAGGCCGCGACGATCAGGAAGGCGAGCTGGGCGAAGCGGGGGCGGCGGGGGGCCATGAGCGTGACGGCGCTCAGCCCCGCACAGATGATCACCATCAGGACCAGCGCCCAGGTGTTGGCCGTGTCGGGCGTGATCGCGATCTTCAGCCACTGCGAGAGGAACAGGAAGACCGAACCGAAGTCGACGCCGCGGTCGTGGCTGAAGCTGTAGAACTTCGCCCACCCCTCGGGCGCGAGGTACATGACGGGAAGGTTCACGGCCAGCCAGGCACCGACGGCACCGAGCAGCGCCGTACCGAACTCACGCCATCTGCCGGTGCGCCAGCACAGCAGGAAGAGCGGCCCGAGGAGCAGGAACGGGTAGAACTTGGCGGCGGTGGCGAGCCCGATCAGGACACCGAAGGCCAGGACGCGCCCGCGGGACCACATGAGCATCGCGGCGGCCAGCAGGGCCACGGCGAGGAGATCCCAGTTGATCGTGGCCGTGAGCGCGAAGGCGGGCGCCAGGGCGACCAGGAGGCCGTCCCAGGGGCGACGGCGGTGGGTGCGCGCGGTGCATACGGCGATGACGGCCGCGCACGCCATCAGCATCCCGGCGTTGACCATCCAGTAGATCTTTTCCTGGTGCTGGATGCTCCCGCCGCCCGGGGTGAGCCAGGCCGCGACCTCCATGAACACGCCGGTCAGCACCGGGTACTCGAGGTACTCCATGTCGCCGGGGATCTTGTCGAAGTACGGCACGAGGCCGTCGGCGAAACCTCGCCCCTGATAGAGGTGCGGGATGTCCGAGTAGCACGCGTGCGTGTACTGCGAACTGGCGCCGAAGAACCAGCCGCCGTCGTAGCAGGGCAGCTTCTGGACCATACCGAGGGCGAACATGCCGATCATCGCCAGCGCGACGACCCGCACGGGTGTCCACCAGGACGTCCCGGGCAGGGCCCGCCGCCCGATGGGGCCGCCGATCAGCTCACTGCCGCCGGCGGCGATCTCGTCATCCCTGGTCGGCCGCACCAGCTCCGGCTCGTGAACGCTCGCTCGCGTCGTCTCTGCACTGGGCATGCCGCACATCCTGCCGTACGTGCCTGAGAACGGAAGCAGGGACGACCCTTTGAAGTCCGGCTCACGGGCTCCTGCCCACCTGGCCGGGCAGCGGGGCCCCGCGACGGGGCCAGGGGCCGGAAACAGCTTCGCGGGGGGGGGGGGGGGGGGGGGGGGGGGGGGGGGGGGGGGGGGGGGGGGGGGGGGGGGGGGGGGGCCCGCGGGCGCGCAGCGAGGCGCTGGGGGCAG
>NZ_JBIAQM010000035.1:0-89542 GCF_042888945.1 Streptomyces sp. NPDC002698 | reverse complement strand
CGGGGGTGCTTTGGCTGCGTGTCCCCCCCCCCCCCCCCCGCGCGCCCGCCCCCCCCCCCCCCCCCCCCCCCCCCCCCCCCCCCCCCCCCCCCCCCCCCCCCCCCCCCCCCCCCCCCCCCCCCCCCCCCCGCCCCCCCCCCCCACCGGACCGACACCGGACCGACACCGCACCCGCACCCGCACCCGCGGGCACCGCCGCGGCGCACACCCCCCGGAACCACGAAAACGGCCCCGGTCCACGGTGTCGTGGACTGGAGCCGTCTTTCCTACGTGTGGGCGATACTGGGTTCGAACCAGTGACCTCTTCGGTGTGAACGAAGCGCTCTCCCGCTGAGCTAATCGCCCGGGCGCAGGAAGAACATTACCCCATGTCAGGGGGTGGCTTCGACCAGCCGAGACGGCCCGGAAGACGTCCGGGCCGGCCGCGTCATTCCTTGATGCCCCACGGCATCACGAAGCCGAACTTCCAGAGGTACACACCCACCAGGACGGCGACGATCACGAGACCGACCGAGGTGAGGATGATGTTGCGACGCCGGACCCTGGGGTCGAGCGCCCGCTGCGTAGCCTCAGTGACCTTGCGCTTCGTCCAGCGAAGCACCAGCTGGGCCCAGACGAACTCGGTCGCCCAGATCGCCATGCCACCGAAGATCACCAGCCAGCCGGGCCCCGGCAGCGGAAGCATGATCACGCCCGCGGCCACCACCGCGAGCCCGACGACGAAGACGCCCACCTGCCAGCTCACGTGCAGCGCCCGGCGGGCCTTGATGAACTGAGGCGCCCGTGAACCGAGCGCTCGCTCATTGTTCGCCCCGTCGCCCGCCGTGGCGACCTCGCCCGACTCGTCACTCCCCGTATTCATACGACCAAACCCTACCCGAGAGAAACCAGTCACCGGAATGGCCCTATCCGGAGAACGCGCCCTCGGCCGGATGAGTTACATAAAGACAGGCAAAACCCTCAGAGGGGTTTACAACGGCACCGTAGGTGGCATGTCGATTTCGCCGACGTGCGAATCCCCGAGCGCACACTGAGCGAAAGGCCCTGGCGCTTATGAACACCACGGTCAGCTGCGAGCTGCACCTGCGCCTCGTTGTGTCGAGCGAGTCCTCACTGCCTGTACCCGCAGGACTGCGGTATGACACGGCCGATCCCTATGCCGTGCACGCCACCTTCCACACCGGAGCCGAGGAAACCGTCGAGTGGGTGTTCGCCCGCGACCTCCTCGCCGAGGGCCTCCACCGGCCCACCGGTACCGGCGACGTCCGAGTCTGGCCGTCCCGGAGCCACGGCCAGGGCGTCGTATGCATCGCCCTGAGCTCTCCGGAGGGTGAAGCCCTGCTCGAAGCCCCAGCGCGGGCCCTGGAGTCATTCCTGAAGCGAACGGACGCAGCCGTGCCGCCCGGCACGGAACACCGGCACTTCGATCTCGACACGGAGCTCTCACACATCCTGGCCGAGAGCTGACGCGTCACCACAGAGCCGCCCGGCGCCGTCCACTCGGGGAGACGGCTCGGGCTCAGACAACCGCATAGGGAAGGGGCCGGCGTCGGCACCGCGGAAGGTTCGCGGTGGCGGCGCCGCTGCGCGTCCACCGGCACGGGCTCCCCGCTCCCGCACCCGACGCCCCCATGTCTCGCACCCAACGCCCCCACACCCGTCTCGGCCGCGCCGGGAAGCCACTACCATCGGCCAGCATCGGGCGGGCGCCCTCGCCCGACCCCCAGGCCAGGGAGCGAAACGTGCTGATCACCCACGACACCCGGTGCGCACTCGACGCCGTGGTGGATCTGGTGAACACCGCGCCGGAGGACGAGACGGCGGACGGGCTCGCCGACGTGTCATCCCTCGCCGATTTCGTACGAAAGCACAACATCAGCGATGTCGGGGTGCTGTCGGAGCGGGATCTGGCATCGGTACGGGGCGTTCGCGACCTGTTCGCCGGGATCTTCGCCGCCGATGATCCACGGACCGCCGCCTCGCTCATCAACGAGCTGGTCGCGGCCGCCGGCACCACGCCCCGGCTGACGGACCACGACGGCTATGACTGGCATGTCCACTACTTCGCGCCGGGCGCCTCGGTCGCCGACCACCTCGCGGCCGACTGCGGGATGGCGCTGGCCTTCTTCGTGGTCGCCGGAGAGCAGGACCGGTTGCGCCGCTGCGAGGCCCCGGACTGCCGGCGGGCCTTCGTCGATCTCTCCCGCAACCGCTCCCGCCGCTACTGCGACAGCCGTACCTGCGGGAACCGGCTCCACGTGGCCGCCTACCGGGCACGCCGCAAGGAAGCCGCGGGCTGAGCGGCTCGCACCACGGGGAGGGGTCCGGCCCCCGGCCGGACCGACGGAGCCCTCGGCGGGTGGCGCCAGGGGCTCCGTGTACAGCTCAGAGCAGCAGCAGGTCGTGCAGCGAAGCCATGAGCAGCAGACAGCCGATCACCGCAAGGAAGATCATCAGCGGCGGCTGGGAGAGCGCGAAGAGACAACCGCGCCGCTCCTCGGGCGGAGCAGCGGTGTCGCTCGTTGTTGTGTCCAGCATCTCGCGGGCGATGATGACGCAGAGGGCGCCTGGTTCGCGATCAACACGCCCGGAATACACGGGAGTTCGCTGGATGATGTGACAGGCGCGCTCGAACGTGAACGGTTCCGCGCGTTCCCTGTGTCACGCATGTGATCTTGTGTCGCTTCTGTCGGTCAGATGCCGTGCTTCTTCAGGATCGCCTCGATGTCACTGAAGTCGTCCCCGGAGCTCTTCGCCCCCGGTGTCGCCGCGGGCCGGGAGGCGGGAGGGATGCCCTGGCCCAGCGACGGGGCCGAGGCCGCGGGAGCCGCCGCCTCGCGCCGGGCCGAGGCCTTCGCCGCCCTGCGTTCCTTCCGGGTCCCGCCGCCGCGTCGCTCCACGGCACGGGTGATCATGAACAGCGCCCAGGCGCCGCCGAGCACCACGAAGCCGGCCCAGGCGGTCGGACTGAACGCGGTGTCGGCCAGCCAGCCGACCACTCCGGTCATGACCAGGCCGATCGGCACCAGGGAGTAGGCGGCGATCCGGGCGGCCGCCAGGAAACGCTTGCGGTAGGCCGTCACCGCAGCGATGCCCAGGCCGGCGACGGAGACTGCGGAGCAGACGGTCTCTGCGATCATTCCGGTCCTCCAGGCAGGGCTCGGTGCGACATGTTCCCCATCCCCTCCATCCTGCACCGCTCCATGCCCGGTATGCCACGGTCCGGGCATACCTCAGGGACATCTCGGGGTCGCCGTCCTCCTCAGGTCCCGGTGCGGCCTCCCCCTCACCGGACTGGGAGACTGGGTCCCATGAACGACTCCTCCGGCCCCTCCGCCGCGCACCCGGCCCCTGTCGTCCTGGACGTCTGGTGCGAGCTGCAGTGCCCCGACTGCCGTGACGCTCTCGCCGACCTGCGCGCGCTGCGCGCCCGCTACGGCGACCGCCTGGAGCTGCGGCTGCGGCACTTCCCCCTGGAGAAGCACAAGCACGCCTTCGCCGCGGCACAGGCCGCCGAGGAGGCCGCCGAGCAGGGGGACGCCTGGTCGTACATCGAGGCCGTGCTCGGTCGTGTCGAGGAGCTGGACCGCAAGGACGGCGAAGCCTTCCTGGTCGAGGTCGCACGGGAACTCGGCCTGGACGCCGAGGAGTTCGACACGGCCCTGATCGACGGCCGGCACATCCTGATCGTCGACGCGGACCAGGCCGAGGGCAAGGCGATCGGCGTCACCGGCACCCCGACGTACGTCATCGGCGGTGAGCGCCTGGACGGAGGCAAGAGCCAGGAGGGACTGCGCGAGCGGATCGAGGAGATCGCCGACCGGCTGCTCGCCGAACAGGCCTGACACCCGAGGAAGGGCCCTGCCCGCTCGGCCCGGCCGACAACGCACCGCGCCTCGGCGCCACCTGATCCGAACGGCGGACCCTAGAGCAGCGTCTTGTACAGGTGGTACTCCGTGGTCTCGTAGCCGAGCGACTCGTAGAGCCGCTCGGCCGGTGTGTTTCCCGCGAAGACGTTGAGGGCGATGCGGTCCAGTCCGGCGCCGGCCGCGCGGGCCTCGGCGAGCCGCATGAGCGTCCGGCCGTGTCCGCGGCCGCGCTGGTCGGCGCGCACCAGGACGTCGTAGACGAAGGCGTGCCCGCTCCGGCGCCCCAGCCACAGATCGCCCACCGGGACGCCCTCGTGCTCCAGGACGCTCAGCCACATGTTCGCGGTGTCCGGGCCCTGCGGCAGCGCACCGCCGAAGTCGCGGTCCGCCTTGGCGAGCGCCTCGGCCTCCGGCACACCGCGCCGGATCCAGTCCTCGGCGTAGGACCGCCTGCCCGCCCGGTCCCAGATCTCGTACTCGTCCTGCGTCATGGGACGGTCGGCGCTGCCCGGGGGGAGTACGACCGCGGGGCCGTCGAGCGCCTTCGCCATGATGCGGTTGCGCAGGACGTAACCGAGCGCCCTGGTGAGCTCCAGGGCCGCGGCGGCCTCTCCGGGCACGGTCGCCTCGATCTGCCGGCAGCCCCACCCCCGGGCGACCTCCTCCGCCGCCAGCGCGGCCACGGTGCCCCGGCCCCGGCCCCGGTCCGGCTCGTCGATGCGAAGATCGTGGATCCTGGCCGCGGGCGGTCCCGAGCCGGGTTCCGTGGCCAGGTGTACCCGGCCGACGGGACGGCTGTTCACACACACCTGGTAGCGGCGTGAGAGGGTCCCGTCGGCGGCGCGGTGGAGCGGCTCGGTCGGCCGCAGGGTCGTGGTCATCAGGGGTGTTGTACCCGCTGGCGCACGCGTCGTCAGCCGAATTACCGGGCGGCCGGAGGCCGGCGGCCCCCGAACGGCCGGTCAGGGGTCGAGGTCGTCCCCGGCCCGCTCGTCGAAGACGCGCATCGCCTTGGCGGTCACCGGGCCCGGCGCGCCCGGCAGTTCACGGGTGTCGACGCGGTGCACGGCCTGCACGTCGCGCAGCGTCGACGTCAGGAAGATCTCGTCGGCGCGCTCCAGGACGTCCAGCGGCAGGTCGGTCTCCTTGGCGCCGGTCCATTCGACCGTGAGGGCACGGGTGATGCCGGCGAGGCAGCCGGAGGCGACCGGCGGGGTGTGGATCTCGCCGTCGAGGACGACGAAGACGTTCGACCCGGTGCCTTCGCAGAGTTGGCCCACCGTGTTGGCGAACAGCGCTTCGGACGCGCCGTGTTCACGCGCGCGGGCCAGGGCGACGACGTTCTCGGCGTACGAGGTGGTCTTGAGGCCCGTCAGGGCGCCGCGCTCGTTGCGGGTCCAGGGAACGGTGACGACGGCCGTGGAGTCGGGGCGCGGGGCCGAGCCGCCGAGCGCGACGACGAGGGTCGGACCGTGCTCTCCGCGGTCGGAGCCGAGCGGGCCGTGACCGCCGGTGTAGGTGATGCGGAGCCGGCCGAGCGGCATCGGGTTGGCGTCGAGGACGGCGGCGCAGGCGCGGCGCACCTCGTCGGCGTCGGGCTCGGGCAGACCGAGGCCGCGCGCCGAGCGGGCCAGCCGGTCGAGGTGGCGGGTCAGCGCGAAGGGCCGGCCGTCGACCGCCTTCACGGTCTCGAAGATGCCGTCACCCACGGTCAGTCCGTGGTCGAAGACGGAGACGCGGGCGGTCTCGATGTCCTGGAGCCCGCCGTCGAGCCAAAGCTTCACTGGTCCTACCTCGCATGTGAATGTGCCGGACGTCTCGTCCGGCACGGCGTTCCGGCCCCGGTCCCCGCGCCGTCCCCGGATCCGGGTCAGTCGGTGAGGGTCCCGTCACCCGCGTCGTACGTTCCCGACGCTACCGCGAGCAGCCGGGACGCCTTCAGCTCGGTCTCCCGCCACTCCCCCTCGGGGTCGGACCCCCAGGTGATGCCGGCCCCCGTACCGAAGCGCAGGACGCCGTCGGCGCGGTCGATCCAGAACGTACGGATGCCCACGGCCAGCTCGCCGGTGCCGCGGTCGGCGTCGACCCAGCCGATGCCTCCGCAGTAGGGGCCGCGCGGCACGGTCTCCAGCGCGTCGATGATCCGCAGGGCGCTGGACTTCGGCGCGCCGGTGACGGAACCGGGCGGGAAGGCCGCGGCGAGGAGCCCGGGCCAGCCGACGTCCTCGCGCAGTTCCCCGCCGACGGTGGAGACGAGGTGCACGAGCCCGGGGTGCTTCTCGACGACGCACAGGTCGGGCACGGTCACGGTGCCGGTGGCGCAGACCTGGCCGATGTCGTTGCGGACGAGGTCCACGATCATCACGTTCTCGGCGTAGTCCTTGTCCAGGAGGTCCGCCTCGGTGCGTCCGGTGCCCTTGATCGGGCCCGACTCGACGGAGCGGCCCGCGCGGCGCACGAAGAGTTCCGGGGAGGCGGTGGCTATCTCGACACCGTGGTCCGGCAGCCGAATCGTTCCCGCGTACGGTGCCGGGTTGCCGCGGGCCAGCAGAGCGGTCAGCGCGTCGACGTCGGCGTCGGCCGGGACGGGCGCGGAGAGCACGCGGCAGAGGTTCGCCTGATAGACCTCGCCGGCCGCGATGTGCTCCCGGATCCGCCGGACACCGGCGGTGTACGCGGCGCGGTCGAGGGACGACGTCCAGTCACCGGCCGCCGGGCCGTGCCAGCGTCCGGGCACCGGCGCGGGCACCGGCTCCTCTCGTACGTCGCGGAAGCGGGCGCAGGTCAGCCGCCCTTCGAAGTCGGCCGAGACGGCCCAGAAGCCGGACGAGTCCAGGGCCGCGGGATCGCTGGTGACATCGAGGAGACCGGTTGCGACGAGACCGCCGAAGCGGGCGAGAGGAGGGAGACCGAGCACGCAGACGAGTCTAGGGCGGGTGTCCCGCGGGTGCCCTGACCATGTCCCCGGGCGGACAGACCGCAGCACGCTGCGCAAACGCGTTTTTGTGCTGGCCCGGGAATCCGCTAGAGTTCAACTCGTCGCCGGGACGCGCAAGCGAAACGGAAACGACAAGCGGACGTAGCTCAGTTGGTAGAGCGCAACCTTGCCAAGGTTGAGGTCGCCAGTTCGAACCTGGTCGTCCGCTCGCAGGAAGTGGGGGATCTTCCCGAACCCGCACTCCTGGTGGAGTGGCCGAGAGGCGAGGCAACGGCCTGCAAAGCCGTCTACACGGGTTCAAATCCCGTCTCCACCTCCAAGGACGATTAGCTCAGCGGGAGAGCGCTTCCCTGACACGGAAGAGGTCACTGGTTCAATCCCAGTATCGTCCACTGGTCCGCAAGGATCCCCGCGCGATTAGCTCAGCGGGAGAGCGCTTCCCTGACACGGAAGAGGTCACTGGTTCAATCCCAGTATCGCGCACGCAGTACCAGCAGCAAACGCGGCTCCGGTCGCGTGACCTGCGCGATTAGCTCAGCGGGAGAGCGCTTCCCTGACACGGAAGAGGTCACTGGTTCAATCCCAGTATCGCGCACAAGCAAGCCCCCGGTCGCCTCTACGACCGGGGGCTTCGTCGTGCCCCGGCCCGCCTGCCGGACCTGTGACCCGGCCCACGGGCGCCTGGACACGCCGAAGGGGCCCCTCCGTTCGGGAGGGGCCCCTTCGGGTGGTTCAGGACGAGAAGAGCATGTGGCCGAAGCTCTTGTGGCGGTGGTGGCCGCCATGACCGCCGTAGTGGCCTCCGTGACCGCCGCCGTGCTGCGGGGCGCCCCACGCGGGAGCCGGAGCGGACGGGTACGCCTGCGGGGCGCCCTGGGGCGGCGGCGCGGGCTGGGACCACTGCGACTCCACGCGGGTCAGGGCCTCCAGCTCGCCGTAGTCGAGGAATATCCCTCGGCAGCCGCTGCACTGCTCGATCTGGACGCCATTGCGGTTGTACGTGTGCATCGGCGCATGGCATTTCGGACACTGCATGCTCGGCTCAACTCCTCGCCGGTCGGTACTGCTTCCGCCAGGACAGACACCGCCCGGCTTCGGTCGGTTGCAGCCTACGTCGCGAAACCTCGGGTCAACTCGGGCGGGATGGCACTCATTCGGTCACAGGCCTCGACCACGGCCTGCTGCACCTCGTCCAACGGCCTTTCCGCGGCTGCGGATTTGGCGACCGCGAGGGCCGCGGTCTGCACGGTGAGGGCGCGGGCCGCGACGTCCAGGGCGGGCCAGGGATCGCCCTCGGCGGGTACGGCGGGGCCGCCGGCGTCCCGGTAGGCGGCCAGGAAGCGGAGCCACTCGTCGGACGGCAGCAGCCCGCAGGCGTACCAGGCGGCGGGGCGGGCCAGGTCCCAGGCCGGGGCGCCGACGCCCAGGTCGTCGACGTCGATGAGGAGCCAGGGACCGTCCGGCGCGGGGTGGCGTACGAGCTGGCCGAGGTGCAGGTCGCCGTGGCACAGGGTCGTGGCGTCCGGCATGGGGGCCTCGGCCCGCGCCCAGCCGGGCAGGGCGGCCCAGGCCCGCAGGACCGGGGCGGCGGCCGGGTGCGGGCCGGCCGCGCGCATCCGGGCCATCGCCCGGGCGGCCTTGACTGGCCCCCGCATGGGCGGCAGCCCGTCCGGGGCGGGAGCCCGGTGCAGCCGGGCCAGCAGGGTCGCCGCCGCCTCCCAGGGGGCCGCCTCCGGGGTGTCGGGATCGACGGGAGCGCCGTACGGCCAGAGGGTCACCCTGCGGCCGAGGAGCTCGGCCGGGGCCGGGTCCGACGGCGGCAGGAGGATGCCGGGGAGGCGCGTGGCCGCAGCGACCCGGCGGGCGAGCGCGTGGGGTTCCGTGTCCGGGGCGTGGGCCTTGGCGACGATGCCGCCGTGACGGACCACGGTGCCGTCGTCGCGGTCCGCGAGGAGTGTGTCCTCGGCGCCGCAGGAGCAGGCTCCGCGGGGGCCGGGCGCGGCCGCCACCGGGTGGACCGCGCCGCGCGCCACGGCGGCGAGCGCGGACACCAGACTGGGTACGGTCACGGATCCCCCCGAGCTGGACGACGTGCCGGTACGACCCTGACACCGAGGGCGCCTGCCGGTCAGGACGCCTGCCGGCGAGGGTACGCACCCGAGGCCGACACCCGGCAGCCGGCACCCGCGCCGCGACAGCACGGCCCCCGGTCGACCACCGCCGCACCTGCCCTGGATCTCCCGGGGCCGGGACGGGTGCCGAACCACCCCTGCGCCCAGCCCCGGCCGGCCGGGCACCCGCTCGCCGCACAGGCCCGGCACCGGGCGAGTCCATGAGCGGAGGGTCCGCCGCGGGGCACCCGGCCTCACGGCGGACCCTCGCCCGGGCCCAGCCGCCCAGCGCCGGGCGCCGGGCACAAAGAGATGCCCGCGCAGCTCCCCAGCTGCGCGGGCATCTTCCTGCCGTCCGCCGCACCCCCGTCCCCACGGGGTTTCATGGCCGGATGTCCCCGCCCGGACCGCTCTTCCGGGCCTGGGGCGCCGCTCAGCGCCCCAGCATCACGCCCACGGACGACGCCTGTGTGACCACCGCGTCCCAGCCGCCGAAGACGACCACGAGCAGGGCCGCCAGGGGAAGGACCATCGCTGTCGCCACCAAGGGGTGGCGCTGACCCTGGCGGGTGCCGAACGCGGCGGTGAACGCCTTGCGTCCCTGCGTGCGGAGCTCCGTCCGCGGTGCCATGTGGGCCATGGTCCCTCTCCTGACCGAGATTCTGTTGTGCCTGGCAGCGGCGGGTGTCTGACCTCGGGGGACGAGTGCTGCACCCGCCGCTTGACCTCAAATCTAGGCGCGCGACGACGTCGGGTCGTCATGCCCTCGTACCGATTGCCGGGCCTCCCGGAGGATGAGCCATGACCTGCCGAGTACTACCGTGGGTGGAGACGCGGACCCAGGTCTCAGGGTCTTCCCGGAGGGGGACGTCCGATGTGCCCTACTGTTCCGAGCTGTCCTCCCGGGGAACCGGCTGCTCGACGAGCGCCAGCACCCGAGTCGCCATGAAGCGGGCGGTCCGTACCACTGTTCCGTTTCGAGTGACTTCGCTCACTTCTACGACACCTCGGCGCACCGCCGTCTCCACCCGGCGGCCCGCCCTGCTCGCCACCACCTCGTACGTACGCGTCGTGTCCCCTGCGTCCACGACTATCTCCACGCGGTCACCCCTCACGGGCTCAATCCCCCTTCAGCAATGGATGGTTGGGATCAAGGGCAGGCCAAAGAGGCGCTGTTCGCACGCTCCCTGACCACCTCTCAAGTTTCCCACCCGGCACTGACAATCGATCGGAACGAGAGGGCGCGGCCTCTGCGCGCACCCGGCCGCGAAAACGTAAGCTGTGGCTCGTCAAACGGACCGGGCAGCGGGGATGGACATGGCGATGATGCGCCTGAGGCGCGAGGACCCGCGTGTCGTCGGCTCGTTCAGGCTTCACCGACGGCTCGGCGCGGGGGGCATGGGTGTTGTCTACCTGGGCTCCGACCGGCGCGGCCAGCGGGTCGCGCTGAAGGTGATCCGGCCTGATCTGGCGGAGGATCAGGAGTTCCGTTCCCGGTTCGCGCGCGAGGTCTCGGCGGCCCGGCGGATCAGGGGCGGCTGCACGGCACGGCTCGTCGCCGCCGACCTGGAGGCGGACCGGCCGTGGTTCGCCACCCAGTACGTGCCCGGTCCCTCCCTGCACGACAAGGTCGCCGAGGAGGGGCCGCTGTCGGCCGCCGACGTGGCCGCCGTGGGTGCCGCCCTCTCCGAGGGACTGGTCGCGGTGCACGAGGCCGGGGTCGTCCACCGTGACCTCAAGCCGTCCAACATCCTGCTGTCCCCGAAGGGGCCGCGGATCATCGACTTCGGCATCGCCTGGGCGACCGGGGCGAGCACCCTCACCCACGTCGGCACGGCGGTCGGCTCCCCGGGCTTCCTGGCGCCGGAGCAGGTACGCGGCGTCGCCGTCACCCCGGCCACGGACGTGTTCGCGCTCGGGGCCACGCTCGCGTACGCGGCGACCCAGGACTCACCCTTCGGCCAGGGCAGTTCCGAGGTGATGCTCTACCGGGTGGTGCACGAGGAGCCGCATCTGCACGGGGTCCCGGACGCGCTCGCGCCGCTCGTCCGGGCCTGTCTGGCGAAGGACCCGGAGGAACGGCCCAGCACCCTCCAACTGTCCCTGCGGCTCAAGGAGATCGCGGCCCGCGAGGCCCAGGGCATGGTGGACACGCGGCCGCCGGCGCCACGTTCGGATCCGGACCGGCCGACGGGACGCCTGGCCGAGCAGTACGCCGAGCAGCGCACCCAGCGGCGGCCGGGGACCACTCCCCCGCCGCGCACCGGCGGGACGAACGGCGGATCGCGGTCGGGTTCGCGTCCGGCGCCCGCCCGTAACACCGGCCGCACCGGGAACAGGCCCGCGCCCCGCAGCGGCGCCGGACGGCCCGGTCCGCGCACCACCGGCACCGGCAGGCGGCCCGCCAACCCGCGGCTGCTGCGCCAGCGGCTCTTCGTGTTCGTGGTGGTGACGCTGCTGGTCGCGCTCGGTATCGCGGCGGCGCAGGGGTGCCAGGGGCCGTCCCGCGGACTCGACGACGGGCCGCGCACCGGCGTGCACCAGGAACAGTCGGCCTCCGGGCGACTGCCCGCGGGCGACGCGATCACCGCTCCGTACGGGAGCGCGCGCCGATCGGACGGTTAGTGCCGCGCGGCCCTCAGCTCGCGGGACGGCCCGTCGCCACCGCGTAGAAGGCGACCGCGGCCGCCGCGCCGACGTTCAGGGAGTCGACGCCGTGGGCCATCGGGATGCGGACCCATTCGTCGGCCGCCATCAGGGCCCGGGTGGACAGCCCGTCGCCCTCCGCGCCGAGCATCAGCGCGACCCGCTCCATCGTGTGCGGGGCGACCTCGTCGAGGGACCTCGCCTTCTCGTCCGGGGTGAGGGCGAGCAGGTTGAACCCGGCTTCGCGCACCGAGTCCAGCCCCTTGGGCCAGGTGTCGAGACGGGCGTACGGGACCGAGAACACCGCGCCCATCGAGACCTTCACCGAGCGGCGGTAGAGGGGGTCCGCGCAGTCCGGGGAGAGCAGCACGGCGTCCATGCCGAGGGCGGCGGCGGACCGGAAGATGGCACCGATGTTGGTGTGGTCGTTGACCGACTCCATGACGACGACCCGGCGCGCGGACCGCAGCAGTTCCTCCGCCGTCGGCAGCGGCTTGCGCTGCATCGAGGCGAGCGCTCCCCGGTGCACGTGATAGCCGGTGACCTGCTCGGCGAGCTCGGGGGTGACCGCGTAGACGGGTGCCGGGAGTTCGTCGATGACGTCGCGCATGACGTCGACCCACTTGGCGGACAGCAGCATCGAGCGCATCTCGTAGCCGGCGTCCTTGGCCCGTCTGATGACCTTCTCGCCCTCGGCGATGAACAGGCCCTCGGCGGGTTCGCGCTTGCGGCGCAGTTCCACGTCGGTCAGGCCCGTGTAGTCGCGCAGACGCGGGTCGTCGGGGTTCTCGACGGTGATGAGATCGGCCACAGGGTGATACTGCCTTGTCCTGGGTGCGGTGCCAACGGCTGGGAACAGGTTGGGTTACCCGGGGTTACTCGGGAAGTCCGGAGCCGACGCCCACGACCTCGCCGATGACGATGACCGCGGGCGGCCGCACGTCCTCGGTGCGGACGGTGTCGGCGACGGTGGCCAGGGTGGCGTCGACACGGCGCTGCGCCGCGGTCGTGCCCTCCTGGACGAGGGCGACGGGGGTGTCGGCCGGTTTGCCGTGCGCCACGAGCGTGTCGGCGATCCTGCCGATCTTGTCGACGCCCATGAGGACGACGAGGGTGCCGCGCAGCTTGGCGAGAGCGGGCCAGTCGACGAGGGAGCGCTCGTCGTCGGGGGCCACATGACCGCTGACCACGGTGAACTCGTGCGCGACGCCCCGGTGGGTGACCGGGATGCCCGCGGCTCCCGGCACCGAGATGGAGCTGGAGATGCCGGGGACGATCGTGCAGGCGATGCCCGCCTCGGCGAGCGCCTGGGCCTCTTCCATGCCACGGCCGAAGACGAACGGGTCGCCGCCCTTCAGCCGGACGACGGCCTTGCCCTGCTTGGCGTGCTCGATGAGCGCGTTGTTGATGGCCTCCTGGGCCATGAACCGGCCGTACGGGATCTTCGCCGCGTCGATCACCTCGACGTGCGGCGGGAGTTCGGCGAGCAGGTCGCGGGGTCCGAGGCGGTCGGCGATGACCACGTCGGCCTCGGCGAGCAGCCGGCGTCCGCGGACCGTGATCAGGTCGGGGTCGCCGGGACCTCCGCCGACCAGGGCCACTCCGGCGGTACGGGTGCGGTGGTGCGGTGCGACGAGCGTGCCGTCCCGCAGCCCCTCGACGACGGCGTCGCGGATCGCGGCCGTGTGACGGGGGTCGCGGCCCTTGGCGTCGGTGGTGAGGACGGCGACGGTCACGCCCTCGCTGTGACCGGTGGCCGGGGTCCACGCGGTCGCCGCGTCGGCGTCGTCGGAGCGGACGCACCAGACGCGGTGGCGCTCCGCCTCGGCCGACGCCTCGGCGGCGGCCAGCGGGTCGCTGGTGGCGATCAGCGCGTACCAGGCGTCGGCGAGGTCGCCCTCCTCGTACGGACGCCTGGTCCAGGTGATCTCGCCCGCGTCGGCCATGGCCTCGACGGACGGGGTCGCCTGCGGTGACACGAGGTGGATGTCCGCGCCCGCCGCGATGAGCGCGGGAAGCCGGCGCTGGGCCACCTGGCCACCGCCGAGGACGACGACACGACGGCCGGAGAGACGGAGGCCCACGGGGTAGGCGGGGTGTTCGGCCATGGAGGTGCGGCTCCTCGTACGGGCAGGCGGTACGGGCGGGCGCGCTGCGGCTTTGGAGCGGCCCTGACGTGGGGTTCTTCGGTGGAGGTCCAGAGTACGGCGGGGCCGGGCGGGCAGCTCGGGACTCCTGCCCACCCCGCCGGAGCCGGGGGCCTACTTCTCGGTCACCCCGGCCGAGTCGAACGTCGCGACCTCGTGCATCGCGCGCGCCGCGCTCTGCACGATCGGCAGGGCCAGCAGGGCGCCGGTGCCCTCGCCCAGGCGCAGGTCGAGGTCGATCAGGGGGCGCAGGCCCAGCTTGTTCAGAGCGGCCACGTGACCGGGCTCGGCGCTGCGGTGGCCCGCGATGCAGGCGGCCAGGACCTCGGGGGCGATGGCGCGGGCCACCAGCGCGGCGGCACCCGCGCTGACGCCGTCCAGGATCACCGGCGTACGCAGGGACGCGCCGCCGAGGAGGAGGCCGACCATGGCGGCGTGTTCCAGGCCGCCGATCGCCGCGAGGACGCCGATCGGGTCCGCCGGGTCCGGCTGGTGGAAGTCGATGGCCCGGCGCACGACCTCGGTCTTGCGGGCCAGGGTCTCGTCGTTGATGCCCGTGCCGCGGCCCGTCACCTCGGCCGGGTCGGCCCCCGTGAAGACCGAGATCAGGGCCGCCGACGCGGTCGTGTTGGCGATGCCCATCTCGCCGGTCAGCAGCGCCTTGTTGCCCGCGGCCACCAGGTCGCGGGCCGTCTCGATGCCCACCTCCAGCGCGGCGACGACCTCTTCCCGGGTCATGGCGGGACCCGTGGTCATGTCGGCGGTGCCCGCGCGGACCTTGCGCGGCAGCAGACCCGGCGTGGCCGGCAGGTCGGAGGCGACGCCCACGTCGACGACACAGACCTCGGCGCCCACCTGGTTGGCGAAGGCGTTGCAGACCGCGCCGCCGCCGAGGAAGTTGGCCACCATCTGGCCGGTGACCTCCTGCGGCCAGGGGGTGACGCCCTGCGCGTGGACACCGTGGTCGCCGGCGAAGATCGCGACGGCGGCCGGCTCCGGGATCGGCGGCGGGCACATCCGGGACAGGCCCGACAACTGCGCGGAGATGATCTCCAGCATGCCGAGGGCGCCCGCGGGCTTGGTCATCCGCTTCTGGCGCTCCCAGGCCTCGCCCAGCGCCTTCGCGTCCAGGGGGCGGATGTTGGAGACCGTCTCGGCGAGCAGGTCGTGCGGCTCCTCGCCGGGCAGGGCACGGCGGCCGTACGTCTCCTCGTGCACGACCCACGACAGGGGGCGGCGCTTGGACCAGCCGGCCTGCATCAGCTCGGGCTCGTCGGGGAACTCGTCCACGTATCCGACACAGAGGTAGGCCACCGCTTCGAGGTGCTCGGGCAGGCCCAGCGCGCGGACCATCTCACGCTCGTCGAAGAAGCTGACCCAGCCGACGCCGAGGCCCTCGGCGCGGGCCGCGAGCCACAGGTTCTCGACCGCGAGGGCGGAGGAGTACGGCGCCATCTGCGGCTGGGTGTGCCGGCCCAGGGTGTGCCGGCCGCCCCGGGTCGGATCGGCGGTGACGAGGATGTTGACCGGGGTGTCGAGGATGGCCTCGATCTTCAGTTCCTTGAACTGCTTGGCACGGCCCTTGGGAAGCGATTTGGCGTAGGCCTCACGCTGGCGCTGGGCGAGTTCGTGCATGCTGCGCCGGGTTTCGGCGGAGCGGATGACGACGAAGTCCCAGGGCTGGGAGTGGCCGACGGACGGAGCGGTGTGCGCGGCCTCCAGGACACGCAGCAGCACGTCGTGCGGGATCGGGTCGCTGCGGAAGCCGTTGCGGATGTCACGGCGCTCGCGGATCACGCGCAGGACGGCCTCGCGTTCGGCGTCGTTGTAGCCGGGGGCCGCCGGGCCGGTGGACTCGCGTACGTCTTCCACCACGGCCGTGCTCTCTTCCTGGTCGGCGACCTGGGTGCGCAGGTCCTCCGCTTGCTGTGCGGCCACGGGTTCCGGCTCCGCGGTGAGGGGCTGCGGAACGGGGGTGGCGGCCCCGGACCCGAACTCGGCCTCGGCTTCCCGGGGTGCGGGCACCGACGTCTGCGCGACCGGCTCGGCCTGCGCCACGGCGGTGTCCTCCTCCGCCGGGAGGGGTGCCGGCGCCGGGACGGTCCCCGCGGGCTCCTGGGCCGACGACTGCTGCTCGGCGGTCTCCGGAGGCATGGTCATGCCGTGCGGCGGGGTCGGGGCGAGGTGCGCGGTCGTGGGCACCGTGCCGTCCACGGGCACGAACCCGCCGAGGCTCCGGTCGGCCTGGGGTACGACGGGGGCGCCGGGGAATCCGGGGACGCCCGCCGCGTCCGGCGCGCTCTCGGGGTACTGGTCGCCGAGGGCCGAGAGGTGCGGGTCGCCGGGGGTCTCGTGGGCGGCCTCGGCCTGCGCGGCCACGTCGGCCGGTACGGCGGACGGGGCCTCGGTGGTGCCGGGCGCGGACAGGGCGGTGCCGTCCTGGACGAGGGCGTCGTCCTCGGACAGGGCGGGGCCGTTCTCGGCGACGGCGGGCGGGCCGGTCAGCCGCTGCCCCTGGACCTGGACCTGGACCTCGTCGGGAGCGATGTCCTGTCCGCCCTGCGAGGCTTCCGCCGAGCGCGCGGAGAGCGCCGACAGGGCGGACTCCGGGGTCTCGTAGACGTGCGGGGCCGGTACGTCGGCGGGCTGCTCGGCGCCGGGCAGGGCGACTTCGTCCACGAAGAGGACAGCGGGTTCCGTGAGGTGGACGGCGGGTTCCGTGAGGTGGACGGCGGGTTCCGTGAGGTGGATGGCGGGCTCCGCGAACCCGGCCTCCTGGACACCGGGTGCGGCCAGGCCGGCTCCGTGGGTGTCCTGGCCGGCGAGCTGCGGCGGGACCTGCGCGGCGGCGGGGTCCTCGGCGGGCACGAGACCCTCGGCCGGGGCGAACGGCTGCGCGGGCACGGCAGGTCCGGGGTCCTCGGTGATCTGCGCCGGTACGGCCTCGTGGGCGGAGCTCTCCCCCTCGATCGGGGCCGGTGCCCCGACGTCGGCGGTGTCCGGCACGCCCAGGGCGTCCGGGACGTCCTGGAACTGCGGGGCTCCGGGAATCCGCGGGGCGGCCGAGCCGTCCGCCGCGGGCACCGCCTCGGGAGCCGGGGTGCCGTCCACCGGGTCGTGGAGGTCGAGCGACATCCCGTCGGCTCCCGGTACCGGCGTCTGGACGGCGTCGAACGCCGGGGCCGGGTCCTGGACGAAGGGCGCGGGCACGAGGCCGGGCGTCTGCTCGGCCTCCGCGGCCTGCGGTGCCTCGGCACCCGGTGCGGGTTCCGTCATCACCGCGGACCCGGGCAGCTGTGCCGCCTCGGGGACGACCGTGGCCGCGGCCTCGCCGCCCGCCGGCACGGTCCCCCACACCGCCGCGCTCTGCTGCAGGGCGTCGTCGCCGGCCTGCGGCACGTCCAGGTACTCGGGGCCGGCGCTCGCCAGGCCGGCGTGGCGCAGCGGGGTGACCGGGGTGGCCATGGAGCTCGGGCGGGCGCCCGCGGGTCCGCGGTCGGCCAGCGAGCGCACCGGGCTGGAGGAACCGTCCGGCGTGGGCGGGCCCAGGTGCAGCGGGCGGCGCGGCGTCACGGGCTGCGGAACCGGCTGGGGCAGGGGCGCCGGGCTCGGCGCGCGGACGGCGCCGAGGTCGATCGCGCCGGTGTCGCGTCCGTCCGTCTCGTGCGGGCCGGGTTCGTCCGTGAAGGGCATCGGGGCCGGCGGCGGCACCTCGTTGCCCCAGGCACCTTGGGCACCGGGCGCGCCCGGCAGGAGAAGGAGGTCGTCCTCCTCGACAGAGCTCTCGGAGGAGTCGAGGTAGGTGTACGCGCCCGGCGCGGTGACGCCCGGCTGCTCCACCATGCCTGCGTTCTCCGGCAATCCCTCGCCCGGGACCTGGCCGGTGTCGGTCATGCGTACCCCTCGCCCATCGGTTAGTGCTCCAAAGTCCAGCTCGCCGGGAACGGCGCACCGACCGCCCCACAGTGAAGAACGAGCGTGCGTGCCCAGCGGCACGTACGACCGGCCAACAAAGGCGACAAAGCCATTAACAGGCATTGTCCCGGTCATCCCGCCCTCGCGACAGCGTGATCCGCGAGTGGCCGCTGTGGACTGCGCCACGTTGCGCGTCCTCCGGTTCTGCCGTACCACACACGCCTCAAAACGGGCGGGTTTTCCGGACATTGACCTACGAAAGGCCGACCCCCGGGAGCGGTACAACGATCGGCCAGCCTACCGCGCGCAGTACGACAACAGGATCACGGGGCGCGATCCGGCAGACGGCCGCTGAGCAGGAACGCGACGCTCCGCTCCTTCTCCGTCCAGGCCCGTGTATCGAGTTCGACGGACTGAATGAGAGCGCACTCGACGTCATAGCCGTGTTCGGTCAGATCGCGGCCGATGAGTTCGGCGGCGTCACGGGTCGCGGCGTCCGCGACGATGCGCTGGGGACGGCGGTCCGCGACCGCGGAGACGACCGCCGCTCCCCCGCCTCCGACCCGCACGACATCGGGTTCGGGCAGGTCTTCGAGGACGTGCGGGGCACTGCCGTGCACGATCTGCATCTGCACGCCGTAGCGGCGGGCCGAGTGCTCGGTGCGGGCGCAGGAGCCCGGACTGCGGTCGACCGCGATGACGGCGGCACCGGTGCGGGCCGCCTCGGTGGCGAAGGCGCCGCTGCCGCAGCCGATGTCCCAGACGAGGTCGCCGACGCGCGGTCCCAGCCGGGCGAGCTGGGCGGCGCGCAGCAGATCCGTCTCGCCCTCGCCGAGCGCGCCGCCGTACGCGCGCGCGGGCAGCGCCCAGCCGCGCGGCCCGGCGCCGGGTTCCCGTCCGGCGATCCAGCCGCCGCCCTCGGCCGCGGCCACGAAGCCGCCGATGACGATCACGACGTTCGGGTCGCGCCAGGTGTGGTCGGCCGCCTTGTCGGAGGTGAGGATCGTGACCCGCTCCCGGGCGGTGCCGAGTTCCTCGCAGATGACGAAGGAGCGGTGAACTCCTTCGAGCAGCAGCCCGAGTTCGGCGGGGCCGGCGCCGGGCGAGGTGAGGACGGCGACCTTGGTATGGGCGCGGCATACATTCACCGCGCGTCGCAGGGTACGACTGTGTGCCACGACCACTTGCGCGTCGTCCCAGGGCATTCCGGCGCGGGCGAAGGCGGCGGCCACCGCGGAGACGGCGGGCACGACTTCGACCTCCAGGCCGAACTCGGGTGCGCGCAGGGTGCGTACGACGCCGAAGAATCCGGGGTCCCCGTCGGCGAGGACGACGGCGGTGCCCCGGTGGCCCGCGATACGGCGGGCGGCGAGGCCGACGCTGCCCAGCCGGACGCGTTCGGCGTTCTCGGGCACTTCGGGGAGTTCGAGATGGTGGGCCGCGCCGGCCACCAGCGTGGCGGCACCGAGGGCGGAGCGCGCCGCGTCGGCCAGCGGCGAGCCGTCCCAGCCGATCACCGTGACCCGGTCGGCCATCGTCGTCAGTCTCCAGAAGGTCTTCGCAGGTCTCAGGTGCAGCCCGGGCGGGCTTCGTGAGGGTACCCCGGTGCGGCCCTGCGGGGGTGTGGCGGCCGGTGTGGCGCGGGGAGCGGTCCCGCCGTGCCGGGTCGACGGGTCCGGGTGCGTGTCCGGGGCCGGGATCCGGCGAGATGACTCCCGTACACCCATGTGACCCGACCCGACCGTATACGACTCGCCGTGACCGGACACGACCCGCCGTGGCGGTTTCCGCTCGTCCGGGCCCGCGCACGGGCTGCCGTGCGTCGGCCGGGACCCTCAGTTCCAGTCGTTGAAAGAGGAGTAGCGGCCCGTGTCGGTGAGGCGCTGCCCGTCCATTCCGTCGAGGTCCTCGGGCAGCAGGCTCCACACGATGAAGTCGGTGCGCAGGTCGACCCAGGTGCCCTCCTCGGTCCGGGTGCGCGCTATGCAGGCGTTGCGCAGCACGCCCTCGCTGATGCAGCCGATCTTCTGGGCCACCTGCTGCGAGGCGGTGTTGCCCGCGGCCGTGCGCAGTTCCACGCGCTCGAACTTCTGGTCGCGGAAGAGCCATCGGCCGGTGGCGAGCGCGGCCTCGGAGGCGTAGCCCTCGCCGCGCGCCCAGGGGGCGATGATGTAGGACAGCTCGGTGGAGCGGACCCGCCAGTTGGTCTTGCCGAGCTGGATGACGCCGACCAGACGCTGGGTGAGGAACTCGGTGACGGCGAGGTCGAGTCCGCGCCCCCGAGCGCGTTCCGTGGGCGCGTAGTCGGTGATCCAGTCGCGGGCGCCGTCCTCGGTGAACGGCTGCGGGATCGACGTCCAGGCCGCCACCATCTCGTCGTTCATCATCTCGGTCAGCGCGGGCACGTCGTCCTCGTCGAGCGCACGCAGGACCAACCGCTCCGTGCTGATGGAGATGTCGGGGAAGGTGCTCGTCATGCGACGCTCCGTAACCGTCGGGGACTTCGGACCTGATGTACCGTCGGGTCCGCTGAACTGCCCAGCATGCAGCATGAAACCACTGAACGGCACAACGGGGTCCACTCCGGGTAATGGAGTGGACCCCGTGCGGTGACGAGCCGGGCCGGGAACGGCGGATCGGCCCGGACGCGGGCCTACTTGAACGACGGGATGACGGAGCCGGCGTACTTGTCCTCGATGAACTTCTTGACCTCGGGCGAGGTGAGGAGCTTCGCGAGCTTCTTCACGCGCGGGTCGTTCTCGTTGCCCTTCTTGACGGCGAGGAAGTTGCCGTACGGGTTGTTCGTCGCCGACTCCAGGACGAGGGCGTCCTCGGCGGGCTTGAGGCCGGAGGATATGGCGTAGTTGCCGTTGATCACCGCGGCGTCCACGTCGTCCAGGGAGCGCGGGGTCTGAGCCGCCTCGACCTCCTTGAACTTGAGGTTCTTGGGGTTCTTGGCGATGTCCTGCGGGGTCGCCTCGCTGCCGGCGCCGTCCTTGAGGGTGATGAGTCCCTTGGACGCGAGCAGCTTCAGGGCACGCGCCTCGTTCACGGCGTCGTTCGGCACCGCCACGGTCGCGCCGCTCTTCAGGGCGTCGACGCTCTTCACCTTGTGCGAGTAGAGGCCGAGCGGCTCCAGGTGCACCGTGACGACGGGCACGATGTGGGTGCCGCGCTTCTTGTTGAAGTCGTCGAGGTACGGCTGGTTCTGGAAGTAGTTGGCGTCCACCGAGCCGTCCTCGGTCGCCGTGTTGGGCACGATGTAGTCCTGGAACTCCTTGACCTCCAGGTCGAGTCCCGCCTTCTTCGCCAGGTTCTTCTCGATGAAGTTCAGGATCTCGGCGTGGGGGACCGGGCTGGCCGCGACGATGAGCGGGCCGCTGGTGTCGGAGGCGGTGGAGTCCTTGTCCGAGCCGCAGGCGGAGAGTCCCAGGGTGAGGGCTCCGGCGGCGAGGACGGCAGTGGTGATCTTGGCAGTGTTACGCACGAAAAGTGCCTTTCCTGAGAGGTGAAGCGACCCCGTCATGGGGTGGACGGGGAAATCTGCGGGTGGGGCCGGGGACCACGTGCGGGTCCGCGGTTCTTCAGGCGGCCTCGCCGACGTCCGTGGTCACGGGCCGGCCGGACTTCAGCAGGCGCAGCCTCGGGGCGGGGCCCGAGTGACCGCTCCGGCGGTCCAGGGTGCGGGCCGCGTAGTCGCCGGCGAACTGGATGGCCGAGATGACCACGGCGAGGATGGCGACGATGATCCACATCAGCTCGGTCTCGAAGCGCTGGTAGCCGTAGCGGATGGCGAGATCGCCCAGTCCGCCGGCGCCGACGGTGCCGGCCATCGCGGAGTAGCCGATGAGGGCCACGACCGTGGTGGTCGCCGAGGAGATCAGCGACGGCAGCGACTCGGGGACGAGGACCTTGCGGACGACGGTCCAGGTGTTGCCGCCCATCGACTGCACGGCCTCGACGAGCCCGCCGTCCACCTCGCGGACGGCGGTCTCGACCAGACGCGCGAAGAACGGGATCGCGCCGATGGCGAGCGGCACGATGGCGGCCTCGCGGCCGATGGTCGTGCCGGTGATCCACCGGGTGAAGGTCATCAGCGCGACCATCAGGATGATGAACGGCATCGAGCGGGCGATGTTCACGACCTGCCCGACGACCTTGTTGGCGACGACGTTCTGCAACAGGCCCCCGCGGTCCGTCAGCACCAGCAGGACGCCGAGCGGCAGGCCGCCGACGATCGCGATGAGGGTGGACCAGCCGACCATGTAGAGCGTGTTCCAACACTCCTCGGACAGCAGCGGCTGCATCTCGGACCAGCTCACTTGGCACCTTCCTTGACCAGCTCGGGCTGCTGCCCCTGGATCTCGATCTGCAGGCCCTGCTCGCGCAGGAACCCGATCGGCACGACGTTCTCCTCGTAGCGGCCGGGCAGTTCGATGCGCATCCGGCCGACCTGCCTGCCCGCGACGGTGTCCATCGCGGCCCCGAGGATCGAGATGTCGATGTTGTAGGTGCGCGAGAGCTGCGAGATGACCGGCTGGGTGGCCGAATCGCCGTGGAAGGTGACGTCGATGACCGTGCGGTCGTCGCCGGAGGCGGTGCCGCTGACCGGGAAGAGCGCGGAGGCCAGTTCGGAGCCGGGCGTCGCGAGGAGTTCGCTGACGGTGCCGGACTCGACGATGCGGCCGTTCTCCATCAGCGCCGCCGAGTCGCAGACCGTCTTCACGACGTCCATCTCGTGGGTGATGAGCAGGACCGTCAGACCCAGCTGCCGGTTCAGGTCGCGCAGGAGCTGGAGGATGGAGCGGGTGGTCTCCGGGTCGAGGGCGCTGGTCGCCTCGTCGGAGAGCAGCACCTTCGGGTCGCCGGCCAGCGCGCGGGCAATGCCGACACGCTGCTTCTGACCGCCGGAGAGCTGGGCCGGGTAGGACCCCGCCTTGTCGGACAGGCCGACCAGGTCCAGGAGTTGGAGGGCCTTGTGCCTGCGCTCCCTCCTGGAGAGGCCGAGGATCTCGAGCGGCAGCTCGACGTTCTCCTGGACGGTCCGCGAGGACAGCAGGTTGAAGTGCTGGAAGACCATGCCGATCCGGCTGCGGGCCTGGCGCAGTTCCCGGCCGGCGCGCGGGCCGCGCCCGGCGAGTGCGGTGAGGTCCCGGCCGTCGACGGTGACCGTGCCGGAGGTGGGACGCTCCAGGAGGTTGACGCAGCGGATGAGCGAGGACTTGCCGGCACCGGACTGGCCGATGACGCCGAACACCTCGCCTTCGCGGACATGGAGATCGACGCCGTCGATGGCGGTCACTTCACGGCCGCGCGAGCGGTAGACCTTGGTGAGGCCCGTTGTCGTGATCACTGGGGAATTCCGTCACTGTCGAGTGCGGGGCGTGGGTGTGCGCCGGGCACGGGTGCATTCGGTCGGAACGCGGCACGGTTCTCGCGATGGCGATGGAACCGGAAGGAGAACGTGTGCGCGGGGCAGCCCGGTCACGTACGCGGTACGGACACGGGGCGCGGCGGTCCCGCTTCGGGGCGCGGGATCAGGCGGTGGTGCGGGGGCCCTCTAGCAGGCGCACATTCGACACATACAACGAGCACCGGGCGTCATGGTCGCCTCGGTCGCAAGGATGCGGTCGCTCGTCGTGGTCATGGGAGGAAGTAAAGCAGACCGGGGGGCGGGGACCGCCACCGCTGTCCGAATAGCGGACAGCCGTGGACGGCGATGGATCGGTTTCAGCCTCGGACGGAGATCTCCACTCCCTCGTCCGTCACCAGTACGGACAAGGCGGAGAGGTCCTCGACCACGAGGTCCGCGTCGAGTTCGCCGGCCTGGTGCGTTGTGGCCAACGCCACGGTGGTCATGCCCGCGGCGCGGCCCGCCCGGAGCCCGGCGGGGGCGTCCTCGAAGACGACGCAGCGGGCCGGGTCGACGCCCAGTTCACGGGCGGCCAGCAGATAGGGCTCGGGGTCGGGCTTTCCCCGGGTGACGTCGTCGGCGCAGACCATCGTCTTGGGGCGGATCCCCACCTCGTCGAGCCGGGCTTCGGCGAGCCTGCGGGTGGCCGAGGTCACGACGGCCCAGCGCTCGGCGGGCAGTCCGGCGAGCAGCGCGAGGGTGCCGGGCAGCGCCTCGACCCCGCCCGGCACGTCGTCGACCTCCAACTGCTCGATACGGGCGAGCGCCTCGGGGACGAGAGCGGCGGGCAGCAGGTCGGCGGCTATCTCGACGGCGGGGCGGCCGTGCAGGCCGATCGCCGCGAAGTCCTCGGCGGTGATCCCGTACTCCTCGGCCCACAGGGTCCAGCAGCGGTTCACCGACTCGAGGGACGAGACGAGGGTGCCGTCGTTGTCGAACAGGAGGGCTTCAGCGCGGATCTTCATGGCTTCGACCCTACGGGGGAGCCCGGGGGCGAGCGCATCAGGTCTTTTGGCCCGTAATAGGGTCACGGCATGTTCGATGCCCTGACGGTCGCGACGGCCGTCGCCGCGCTCGCGCTCGCCGCCTGGTGCGGCTGGGCCGCCCATCGCGATCAGCCCACCAAGGACTGGCACTTCATCGGCATGGCCGTGGTGAGCCTGCTGGTCCTGGTCCAGCTGGTGATCGGCGTCGTCCAGCTGGCACGCGGCGAGAAGCCGGAACAGGGCACGACGATCTTCGTGGCGTATCTGATCGGCGCCTTCGCCTGCGTCCCCGCCGCGGGATTCATGTCGCTGGCGGAGCGCACCCGCTGGGGTTCGGTCACGGTGGCGGCCGGCGGCATCGTGCTGGCCGTGCTCCAAGTCCGGCTCTACGACATCTGGGGAGGCTGAGATGACGGCCGCGGAGGAGAACACGACCGTGCCTCGGGACGAGCGGAACGTGCAGGGCGCGCAGGGCGGAACGCCGCCGGAGCCGGCCGCCGGCACGAAGCGCGCGCGGCTGATCGGCGGCCCCGGGATCCTGCTGGTGTGGCTGTACGGAGTGATGGTGGTCGGCGCCGTCTCACGGTCGGCCGTGCAGATCTCCACGCAGTTCGACAAGGCACCGCTCGCCTACTCGCTGTCCGCGGCCGCCGGTCTCGTCTACGGATTCATCACGTACTCGCTCGTGCGCGGCGGCGAGACGGCGCGCAGGGCGGCGCTGGTGTGCTGCGCCGCCGAGCTCGCGGGTGTACTGATCGTCGGGACCTGGACGCTGGCCGAGCCCTCCGCCTTCCCCGACGCCACGGTGTGGTCGGACTACGGCATGGGCTATCTCTTCATCCCGGTCCTGCTGCCGCTGTCGGCGATGTACTGGCTGCGCAAGGCGCGTACGACCGCCGCCGTCTGACGAACCGGCCGCGCTCAGGCGCTGGTCGCGTACACGCCGGTGTCGGCACCCTTGGCCAGGGTCACCAGCGTCATGCGCTCGCCCACCCGCTCCTGCGAGACGGGCGCGTAGCCGTGCTTGCGGTACAGGCGCAGGTTGCGCTCGCTGCGGTGGCCCGTGAACAGCTGGAAGGACTTGGCCGTCCCTTCTGCGCCGAGGCGGGTCTCGATCGCGTCGAGCAGACGTCCGCCCAGGCCGTGCCGCTGCATGCGCGGGTGCACGATGAGCTTGTTGATGCGGCCCGTGCCGTCGGTGTCGACGGCGCCGCGCACCGAGGCCACCACCTCGTCGCCGAGCCGGGCCACCAGTACGGTGCCGCCCGCCAGTTCCGCCCTGAGCGAGTCGAGCGGCTGGGTGAGCGGCTCGATGCCGTAGTCGCCGTACAGCTCGGCCTCGCTCTGATAGCAGAGGTACTGCAGCTTCAGGATCGATTCCGCATCCTGCTCGGTCGCCGCCGAGATGGTCACGCTCATGCCCATGTGTGCATGCCTCCCGCTCACCTGTTCCGATCGTCCCCCACTCCTATCCCCGTCGTCAGCGGGCCGCAACCTCCGGCGTCAGCAATCGGCGAAGACATCCAAGACATCTGGAGCGTTCCGGACCAAGACTGCCCTGTGAGATACCCAACTCGCCTGCGATCTCCTGGTAGGTGAGGTCCCTGGGAGAGAGCAGGGCGGCCATCAGGCCCGGGCAGCGGCCGGGCAGCCGGCGTACCGCCTCGTGCAGCTCGCGACGGCGGACGGCGGCCATCGCCCGCTGCTCCGGGCCAGAACCGCTGTCGTCCGCGGGCTCGGTGGCGTAGGGCTGCTCGACGCGGGCCGTGCGGCGGCTGCGGCGGGCCTCCGAGCGCACGGCCCGGCGCACCCAGCGCCGCGGGTCGGCGGGAGGTCCCGTCGTGTCCAGGCGTTCCAGCAGCCGCAGCCAGACGGCCTGTTCCAGGTCGCCCGGCTCGGCGCCCGAGGCGCGGGCCTCCGCCGACGCCTCGGCGGACAGCAGCGGGCGCAGGGCGGTAACCAGCTCGTGGGTCATGTGCGGCACGACGCGGCCGCCCCGGCACGAGGTTGCCGGGGCGGCCGTTTCTCACCCCATCCGGGGTGAGGGGGTCGTCCGTTGACGGAGAGCGGGCATCCGTCCCGTTCCGTGCCCCGGTCCGTCGGCGGACCGGGGCCGTGGCCTCATCGCCCGAGGAAGTCCGCGCGGGCCAGCACCGCGGTGTCCGCGTTGTCGGAGAACACGCCGTCGATGCCCGTCTCGAAGTAGGCCTTGAAGGCGCCGAAGGGGTCCCCGTAGGCGTCCGCGGCGGTGCCCTTGCGGAAGTTCGCGGGCAGGAAGGGGTTCTCGTTGCGCATGGTGTACGGGTGCAGGATGAGGCCCGCCCGGTGCGCGTCGGCGACGAGCGTGGTCGGCGTGGTCAGGTTGCCGGCCGCGTCCTTCGGGATGACCAGGTCGAGCGTGGGGCCGATGCCCTGCGCGTACGAGGCGATCCACTTCAGGCCCGCGGGCGTGACGAGGTCGGCGACCGTGCGGGGGTCGCCCGCCGCGACGAAGTCCCAGGGGCGGGTGTTCGCGGCCGAGAGCAGGACGACGAGCGGGTTGCCGACGAGCTTGTCCAGCCGCTGGATGCTGCTCGGCTCGAAGGACTGGAGGATGACCGGCGAGTCCTTCTTGTCCTTGCCGTACTTGCGCAGCAGTTTCGCGACCCGCTCCTCCAGGCCGAGGCCGAGGGCCCGGAAGTAGGTGGGGTGCTTGGTCTCGGGGTAGATCCAGACCTGCCTGCCGCGCTTACGGGTCTGCTTGTCCTGCCAGCGGAGCACCTCTTCGAAGGTGGGGATCTCCCAGCGGCCGTTGTAGAGGGTGTTGTGCGGGCGGTTCGCGGGGATGCGCTCGACGGCGCGCAGGGTCTTCAGCTCGGCGAGGGTGAAGTCCTCGGTGAACCAGCCGGTGACGGGGACCCCGTCGAGCGTCTTGGTCGTCTTGCGGCCGGCGAACTCGGGGTGCGCCGAGACATCCGTCGTCCCGCCGATTTCCGGCTCGTGACGGCATACGAGATGGCCGTCCCTGGTGGGCACCAGGTCGCCGGCCTCGACGACGTCGGCTCCCAGGTCGAGGGCGAGCTGGTACGAGCCGAAGGTGTGCTCCGGCCGGTAGCCGCTGGCTCCGCGGTGACCGATGACGGTCGGTCTGGGCAGACGCCGGTAGCCGCCGCCTCCGTGGCGTTCGTCCGCGCTCGCGGTGCCGGGCAGGCCGAGGGCCGCTCCGCCCGCCCCGAGCACCGCGGCTCCCAGCAGCGTCCGCCGCGCCGTGCCCCGCTCCTGACCGTTCGACTCCTGCGCCCGCATGAGCGCTCCTCCCGCCGTAGGTGCCTGCCTGTCGAAGCGGGACGATCGTAGGTGTCCCCGCGTGACGGGAGGGAGGCCCGCGGCGGAACAGTGGGTGACCTCGGATCCCCCGCGGGATGCGGAACATGACGGTCCGTCGGCATCGGCCGGGCGGTCGCGGGTAGGCGTGAGGCGGAGGGGGCGTACGGACCTCCGCCGGGCGCTCACCCGTTCGCCGGTACCCGCGCGCGATGTCCGTCACACCGGACCGGCCCCGTGTCCGCCGCCCGCAGGCGCACAACCGCAGGTAAACATAGGTCAACAGTGCGTATCCGGTCGATGAACCCGATGTGCAATCGACCGGGAACCGCGAGTATCGTCCTCACCTGCACAGACTCCATACCGACCCCTTGACACCGGAGGGCCCGTTGTCCCGCTTCGCGCTCATCAAGGCAGTGCTCGGAACGATCATGCGCCTGATGTTCCGCCTAAGGGTGGAAGGCGTGGAGCACATCCCCGGCAAGGGTCCCGTGATCCTGGCCGGCAACCACCTCACGTTCATCGACTCGATGATCCTTCCGCTGGTCTGCGACCGCCAGGTGTTCTTCATCGGCAAGGACGAGTACGTCACGGGCAAGGGCCTCAAGGGCCGGCTCATGGCGTGGTTCTTCACCGGCGTCGGCATGATCCCGGTGGACCGGGACGGCGCCAACGGCGGTGTGGCCGCGCTGATGACCGGCCGCCGCGTCCTGGAGGAGGGCAAGATCTTCGGCATCTACCCCGAGGGCACCCGCTCCCCCGACGGCCGCCTGTACCGCGGCCGCACCGGCATCGCCCGGCTCACCCTGATGACCGGCGCCCCCGTCGTCCCGTTCGCGATGATCGGCACGGACAAGCTCCAGCCGGGCGGCGCGGGCATGCCGCGCCCGGGCAAGGTCACCGTGCGCTTCGGGCCGGCCATGGAGTTCTCCCGCTACGAGGGCATGGACCGCGACCGGTACGTGCTGCGCGCCGTCACCGACTCCGTGATGACCGAGGTCATGCGGCTCTCCGGCCAGGAGTACGTCGACATGTACGCCACCAAGGCGAAGGCCGCCTAGCGGCGCGGCACACCAGGCGAAAGGGTGGGCTCCGACCGGGAACTTCCGGTCGGAGCCCACCCTTTCGCGACCGCGTCTCCCACCGAGGTATCCGCTCCGGCACGGCCACGCGTCTCCCGCCGGGCCCTGTTCCGGCGGGCCCGGCGCCATCGGCCGGGGCCCCGTTCCGACACGGCAGCGCGTCCGGCGCCGGGGTCCCGCTCCGGCGGGCCCGGCGCATCCCGCCGGTCGCCGGTCCCGTGCTCCTACGCGTCCAGCCTCTGGCCGCGCAGCAGGAACCAGGCCGCCACCGCGGTGGCGAGCAGGACGGCCGCGCCCGCGGCGGAGGCGAGTGCCAGGCCGTCCACGAAGGACTCCCTGGCCGCGGTCAGCAGCGCCTCGGCGGTGTGCCCGGGGAGACTTCCGGCGGCCTCCACCGCTCCGCCCAGCGAGTCGCGCGCCTCGGCCGGTGTGCCCGCGGGGCCGGTGAAGCCCGCGTAGACGCCGGTCACGACGGAGCCGAGCAGCGCGATGCCCAGGGCCGCGCCGAGTTCGTACGCCGTCTCGGAGACCGCGGACGCGGCGCCCGCCTGTTCCTTGGGCACGGCGGAGAGGATGACGTCGGCGGTGACGGTGAACGAGAAGCCCGCGCCGACGCCGACGACCAGCAGGGCCGTGCCGAGCAGCGGATAGCCGGTGGACCGGTCCAGCACGGTGAGCGCGCCGAGCGCGAGACCCACGGCGGCGAGTCCGCCGGACACGACGGTCCGCACGGAGAAGCGCCGGGCGACCCGTCCCGCGACCAGACCCGCCGCCACCGCGCCCACGGCGGCGGGGACTTCGGCGAGCCCCGCCTCGAACGGCCCGCGCCCCTGCACGAGTTGCAGGTACTGGGAGAGGAAGAACACGAGCCCGGACATGCCGAGCACGGTGAACAGGTCGGCGAGCACCGCGCCGGAGAATCCCCGGTTGCGGAACAGACGGACGTCCAGCAGCGGTGCGGGAAGCGTCAGTTGGCGGCGCACGAACCAGACGAGGGCGCCCGCGCCCAGCAGGCCCGCGACGAGTGCCCGGCCGCCGGGCCCGTGCGCGGCGAGCTCCTTCACCGCGTACACCACACCGATGACTCCGACGAGCGAGAGCGTCACGCTGATCAGGTCCCAGGGCCCGGGGTTCGGGCTCTTCGACTCGGGGAGCAGCCTGCGCCCGACGAGGACGAGGACCACCATCACCGGAAGGTTGATGAGGAAGACCGAACCCCACCAGAAGTGTTCGAGCAGAAGGCCGCCGACGACGGGACCGACCGCCGTGCCCGCGGAGGCCGTCGCGCCCCAGATGCCGATGGCGAGGCTGCGTTCGCGCGGGTCGTGGAAGATGTTGCGGATCAGGGCGAGGGTGGCGGGCATCAGGGTCGCGCCCGCGACGCCGAGCAGCGCCCGCGCCAGGATCATCGTCTCGGGTGTCGTGGCATAGGCGTTGAGCACGGATATCAGGCCGAACGCCGTGGCGCCGGCCAGCAGCAGCCTCTTGCGGCCGATGCGGTCGCCGAGACTGCCCATGGAGACGAGCAGACCGGCGATGACGAAGGAGTAGACGTCACCGATCCACAGAAGCTGGGTGCCCGAGGGTTCGAGGTCCTCGCTGATGTACGGGGTCGCGAGGCCGAGGACGGTCGCGTCGACGGCCACCAGCAGCACGGCGAGGACGAGGACGCAGAGCGCGAGCCAGCGGCCCGGGCGCTTCGGCGTCTCCGTCACAACGGCCGGCCGCAGGGTGCTGGTCATGGTTCCTCTCTCCTGAGCGCGCCGCCGAGCAGCAGCTCGACGATCATGTGGTGGAAGTCGTTGGCGGCGACCCGGCCCTCGGTCACGGCCCAGGCCGCCGAGGCCATCAGCCCGTAGAGCGCCTCGGTGAGCCAGGCCGGGCTGAGGTCGATGCGGAACTCGCCGCTCTGCTGGCCGCGCCGGAACAGCGCGGCCATCCGGGCGTCGAGCCGGGCCCAGCCCTCGTGCTGCCCGTCGCCCTCGAAGAGCTGGTTCTCCGTGTAGAGGAAGGCGAGCAGTCCGGCCACCTTCTCCAGCTCCCGCACCAGGCGGCGCACGGCTTCCTGGGCGGTGCCGTCGTCGAGGCGGGCCGCGTCCAGGGCGGCCTCGCACTCCTCGATGCCGAGCGCCTCCAGCGCGCGTACGAGCGCGTCCCGGCCGGCGAACTGGCGGTGCAGCGTGGCCCGGCTGATCCCGGCGGCCTTGGCGACCTCGTCCATGGTCGCGGTGGATTTCCGGGTGAGCAGGGCGGCTGCGCTGCGCAGCACGTGATCACGGTCGACAGCCATGAGACAACGGTACCGCACCTGAGACATCAATGTCTCATTCGGCGCGTGCACGTCTCACACTTGTCCGGTCCGGGCGCTGCTCGAAACCCTTCCGACGCGCCTCCTCCGCGACTCCCCGCGCCCAGGCGCTCAGGCGCTCAGGGCGCTCAGTGCCAGGGGAGTTGTCCGCGTCGCTCCCAGTACGCCCGCGGTTCCTCCACTAGGGCGGCGAGCCGGGAGAGCTGGTCGTCGTCGAGGTCGACGACCGCCGCGTGCAGGTTCGAGGCGAGCTGGTTGACGGTGACCGCCCCCGAGAGCACGACGCCCGCCCAGGGCTGCCGCAGGATCAGCGCGAGGGCGACCGCGTCGCAGTCGAGAGAGGTCTCCAGGGCGACGGCCCGCAGTGTGTCCGGCGCGTGCGACCGCGCGAGCCGGCCGTTGGCCAGGCCCTCCTTGACGATCACCGTGAGGCCGGCGTCGTGGGCCTCGGCGAGCGCCGGGGCGGCCGAGGTCTCCAGGAGGTTGTACGTGGACTGGACGGTACGGAAGAGCGGCTCGCCGTCGACCGTCACGGCGAGCGCGGCACGGATCGCCTCGGCCTGGGCGGGCCCGCTGGTGGAGAAGCCGATCGACAGGCCTCCGGCGGCCGCCTCGGCGAGGGCCGCGTGCAGTTCCTTGTCGGTGAGGGCCGGGCTGTCCGGGGTCACCGAGTGGATCTGGTAGAGGTCGAGCCGGTCGCCGAGCAGCTCCGCGGTCTCGGCGCGCTGGCGCTCGTACATGGCGAGGCCGTGGTCCTTGACCTCGTGCGCCTCGGCGTCGGTGCGCCAGTCGGCCGTGTAGGCGTAGCCCCACTTGCTGCCGACGACGATGTCGTCGACGTCCGGGCGGCTGTTCAGCCAGCCGGCGAGGAACTCCTCCGAACGGCCGTAGGAGCGGGCCACGTCGAAGTAGCGCACGCCCTGGGCGTAGGCGGCCTCGAGGAGTTCGCGGGTGCGCTCGCGCAGGGCGTCGACACTGCGGTCGGCCGGGAAGTCCTGCTCGCGGCCGAGGTTGATGTACCCGGGGCGGCCGACGGCGGCGAGCCCCAGTCCGAGGTGGGCGGTGGGAGTCGTGGCTGAGGCGAGACGTGCGAAGGGCATCGCGGCTCCGTTCGGTCGGCTCCTTTACGGCTCCCGGCCAACGTAACCCGC
Organism: Streptomyces sp. NPDC002698; assembly: GCF_042888945.1. Lineage (NCBI taxonomy): Bacteria > Bacillati > Actinomycetota > Actinomycetes > Kitasatosporales > Streptomycetaceae > Streptomyces > Streptomyces sp. NPDC002698. The sequence continues at coordinate 57,673 of NZ_JBIAQM010000035.1, read as the reverse complement.
GACACCCTCCGTCGTACGCACCCGCCCCGGTCCGCGGACCGTGTCCGCTCCGCGGGTGGGCGAAGTGCCGTCGGTCTACTTCTTCCGCCTGGCCGCCGCCCAGGTCTGCTGCGCGGCGACGTCCGTCTTGATCTCGGCGAGCTGGACGGCGACGGCGCTCGGTGCCGTACCGCCGCGGCCGTCGCGGGAGGCGAGGGCTCCGTGGACGTTCAGGACGGACCGCACCTCGGGCGTCAGGTGCGCCGAGATCTTCGCGAACTGCTCGTCGGTCAGCTCGTCCAGTTCCCTGCCGTCCGCCTCGGCGACCTTCACGCACTCACCCGCGACCTCGTGTGCGACACGGAAGGGCACGCCCTGCCTGACCAGCCACTCGGCGATGTCGGTGGCGAGCGAGAAGCCGGCCGGGGCCAGCTCCTCCATGCGCTCGCGGTGGACGGTCAGCGTGGCCATCATGCCGGTGAAGGCGGGGAGCAGTACCTCCAGCTGGTCGCAGGAGTCGAAGACCGGCTCCTTGTCCTCCTGGAGGTCGCGGTTGTACGCGAGGGGCAGGGCCTTGAGCGTGGCCATCAGCCCGGTCAGGTTGCCGATCAGCCGCCCCGACTTGCCGCGCGCGAGTTCGGCGATGTCCGGGTTCTTCTTCTGCGGCATGATCGACGAGCCGGTGGAGAACGCGTCGTGGAGGGTGACGAAGGAGAACTCCTTCGTGTTCCAGATGATGACCTCTTCGGCGATCCGGGAGAGGTTCACGCCGATCATCGCGGTGACGAAGGCGAACTCCGCCACGAAGTCGCGGGAGGCCGTGCCGTCGATGGAGTTGGCGACGCTGCCGTGCTCGAATCCGAGGTCCTTCGCCACCGCCTCGGGGTCCAGGCCGAGGGAGGAACCGGCCAGGGCGCCGGAGCCGTACGGCGAGACGGCCGTCCGCTCGTCCCACTGCCGCAGCCGTTCCGCGTCCCGGGACAGGGACTGGACGTGGGCCAGGACGTGGTGGGCGAACAGCACGGGCTGGGCGTGCTGGAGGTGGGTGCGCCCCGGCATCGCCACGTCCGGGTGGGCCTCCGCCAGACCGATCAGCGCCTCCTGGAGGTCGGCGATCAGACCGCCGATGATCCGGGCGTGGTCGCGCAGGTACATCCTGAAGAGCGTGGCCACCTGGTCGTTGCGGGAGCGGCCGGCGCGGAGCTTGCCGCCGAGGTCCGGGCCGAGGCGCTCCAGGAGGCCGCGCTCCAGGGCGGTGTGCACGTCCTCGTCGGCGATCGTGCCCACGAAGGAGCCGTCGGCGACGTCCGACTCCAGCCGGTCGAGGCCCCCGATCATGCGTGTGAGCTCGTCCTCGGTGAGCAGGCCCGCCTTGTGCAGCACGCGCGCGTGGGCACGCGAACCGGCGATGTCGTACGGCGCGAGGCGCCAGTCGAAGTGGACCGACGCGGACAGCTTGGCCAGGGCCTCGGCGGGACCGTCGGCGAACCGTCCGCCCCAGAGCCGGACGTCACCGCTGTTGCTGCTCACTTGCGTTACTCCTCGAAAGGTGTGGATGTGCCGCCGCCTCCCCACGCGTGCGTGAGGAGGCGGCTGCCAGGCTAGTGCTCGGGAGGCTTCGAGGCGGCGGACACGACGCGGTCCGCGCCGGGTCCCGTACGGCTCAGGCCAGATCCCGCTTGGCGGCGATCTTCGACGACAGGCTGTAGATGTCGATGAAGCCCTTGGCCGCGGCCTGGTCGAAGGTGTCGCCGGTGTCGTACGTGGCGAGGTCGAAGTCGTAGAGCGAGGTGTCGGAGCGCCGGCCCGTGACGACCGCGCGGCCGCCGTGGAGCGTCATCCGGATGTCGCCGTTGACGTGCTGGTTGGCCTCATTGATGAAGCCGTCCAGGGCGCGCTTGAGCGGGGAGAACCACTGGCCGTCGTAGACCAGTTCGCCCCAGCGCTGCTCGACCTGCCGCTTGTAGCGGGCGAGTTCACGCTCGACCGTGACGTTCTCCAGCTCCTGGTGCGCGGTGATCAGCGCGATCGCGCCCGGAGCCTCGTACACCTCACGGGACTTGATGCCCACGAGCCGGTCCTCGACCATGTCGATCCGGCCGATGCCCTGGGCGCCGGCGCGCTCGTTGAGCTGCTGGATCGCCTGGAGCACGCTGACGGGCTTGCCGTCGACGGCGACCGGGACGCCCTGCTTGAAGGTGATGACCACCTCGTCGGCCTCGCGGTGCTCGGCCGGGTTCGAGGTGTACTCGTAGATGTCCTCGATCGGCGCGTTCCAGATGTCCTCCAGGAAGCCCGTCTCGACCGCGCGCCCGAAGACGTTCTGGTCGATGGAGTACGGGGACTTCTTGGTGGTGGCGATCGGGAGCTGCTTCTCCTCGCAGAAGGCGATCGCCTTGTCCCGGGTCATCGCGTAGTCACGGACCGGCGCGATGCACTTGAGGTCGGGGGCGAGGGCGACGATGCCGGCCTCGAACCGCACCTGGTCGTTGCCCTTGCCGGTGCAGCCGTGGGCGACCGTGGTGGCGCCGTGCTTCTGGGCGGCGGCCACGAGGTGCTTGACGATCGTCGGCCGGGAGAGGGCGGAGACCAGCGGGTAGCGGTCCATGTAGAGGGCGTTGGCCTTGATCGCCGGGAGGCAGTACTCGTCGGCGAACTCGTCCTTGGCGTCCGCGACCTCGGCCTCGACGGCACCGCAGGCGAGTGCTCGCTTGCGGATCACGTCCAGGTCCTCGCCGCCCTGGCCGACGTCGACCGCAACGGCGATGACCTCGGCGCCCGTCTCCTCGGCGATCCAGCCGATGGCGACGGAGGTGTCCAGACCGCCCGAGTAGGCGAGTACGACGCGCTCGGTCACGGGATTCTCCTCACAGTGCATTCGCTGACATGCATGAGTATGCAGCACTCTGCATGGTTCGTCAATCGCGGCTCACGGGGCGGCGACTTCTTCCGGCGCCCGGGCGGCGGGCCCCTCCGCACACCCGGCCGAGGAATCTTCACGGAGCGTTGAACACCCGAAACCGCTTTCGCGTATCTCCCGCTGAACGCAGGCGCCGCGTTCACGCACGGCAGGCACACGGACAACGGCCGACCCGTCGAACACCGGACGGTCGTCCACCCCGACCCGAGTGAGGATTCCGCATGTCCAGGGCTCTTCCGAAGTACAACAAGCGGCGCGTCGTGATGATCGGCGGAGCCTCCGCCGTGGTGCTGTCCGCGGCGGTGATCGCCGGCAGCGCCCTGGCGGGCGAGTCGCACGACACCGCGCAGAACGCCACGACGAAGGCCGCGGCGAACACGGTGAACTGCCCGGCGGTCGCCCCGAGCCTGCCCACGGTCCCCGCCTCCGCGAAGGCCGAGGTCGACCGCAACCTGGCCCTGCTGGACACCCAGATCGCGGAGGCGAACAAGCGACTGGTCGACACCGTCGGACAGGGCGGCCCGAACTTCGTCCAGAACGCGATCCTCGGCCCCCTCAAGGACAAGCGGGTCTCCACCATCGACCGCATCGCGATCTCCATCGGCCGCACCGCCGCCAAGCCCACCGGACTCGACGCCCTCGCCGCCTGCACGCTCAACACCGCGGGCGCGGGCGCGGCCGCCGGAGGCGCGGGCGCCGCCTCCACCGCGCCGAGCGCGCCGGCCACGGCGCAGGCGGGCGGTGACGCCTCCGGAGCGGGTGCCGCCACCGCTGGCACCATCACCTGCCCGGACGTCGCCTCGCGACTGCCCGCCGTACCGGCCTCCGCCAAGGCCGAGGTCGACCGCAACCTCGCCCTGCTGAACACCCAGATCTCCGAGGCCAACACCCGTCTGGTCAAGACCGTCGGACAGGGCGGCCCGAACTTCGTCCAGAACGCGATCCTCGGCCCCCTCAAGGACAAGCGGGTCTCCACCATCGACCGCATCGCGATCTCCATCGGCCGCACCGCCGCGAAGCCCACCGGACTGGACACCCTCGCCGCCTGCACGCTCACCAAGTGACCTGACCCGCCATGCGGCCGCCCCGCCGGCAAGGGCCGGGGCGGTCCGCGGGTTCCGGCGGTGCCCCTGAACGACGCCGCCGGAACCCGCAACCCCTTAGACAGGCAAAAGACTTTCCCGGATAATCGTTAGACATGGGAAAGACCTATGAGCGCATCGACGGCCGCCTCCGTACGTTCATCGAGGCACAGCCCCTCTTCTTCACCGCGACCGCGCCCCTGTCCGGGGACGGCACGGTCAACCTCTCCCCCAAAGGGCTCAGCGGCTCGTTCGCCGTTCTCGACGAACTGACCGTGGCCTATCTGGACTTCGCCGGGAGCACCGCGGAGACGATCGCGCATCTGCGCGAGAACGGCCGGATTACCCTGATGTGGTGCGCCTTCCAGGGTCCGCCCAACATCGTCCGGGTGCACGGCCGCGGCGAGCCGGTCTTCCGCGACGACCCGCGCTTCGCGGAACTGCTCACCCACTTCGGCGGCATCGACCCGACCGCGCACGGGCTGCGCGCGGTCATCGTCGTGACGGCCGAGCTCGTCCGCGACTCATGCGGCTACGCGGTGCCCTACATGTCCTACGACGACGACCGCGACCTGCACGGCAGGCGCTTCGCGCGCGAGGACGACGCGTCGCTGAACGCGTACTTCACCAAGAAGGAGCACATCGCGACGAGCCTGGACGGACTTCCCGGGCTGCCGCTGCCGTTGCCCCCCAGTACGGTCTGAGCCATGCGCCTCGGAGCCGCCGCCCTCGCGTCCGTGTCCCTGCTCGCCCTGGCCCCGAGCGGGCCGCCGCCCGTCGCCGTACCGCCCTCGCGGCTGACCGACACCGGCGGCGGGAGCCAGATCCTCACCGCCGAGGCACCGCGAGCGAACGCGACCTCGGGGACCCTCACGTGGTGGGACCTGCGGAACGGGCGCTGGGTGCGGGCCGGTTCCGCTCCCGCGCGGTTCGGGGCGCGCGGACTCGTCGAGGGCGGAGCCCGGCGCCAGGGCACGAACACGACACCCACGGGGCTGTACGAGCTGCCGTACGCGTTCGGAACGCGGGCGGCGCCGGACGGGACCTCGATGCCGTACCGCCGGGTGAACCAGGACTCCTGGTGGTGCCAGGACAACGCCTCCCGGTCGTACAACCGGTGGACGGAGCCGCGCCCCGCGGACTGCCGGGCCGGGGAGTCCGAGCATCTGATCGCCTACGAGAAGCAGTACGCGTACGCCCTCGTCATCGGGTTCAACTACGCGCGGCCGGTGCGGGGGCGTGGCGCGGGGATCTTCCTGCACGTCGACGGGAGCGGGCCCACGGCCGGTTGCGTGTCCGTGCCGGCGGACGCGATGCGGCGGATCCTCGCGTGGGCCGATCCCGCGCGCAGGCCGCACATCGTCATCGGCACGACAAGCGGGGCGACGGCGGTCACCCGGTACTGACGGCGCCGAGGGAGCGGCGGCGACCTCGTACGGGTACGGGCCGTGGTCCACGCCGCGGGGAGTCCGACCGTGAACGTGGCCGCTCCCGGGCCGTTCCCCGTCCCCGTCACCGGCCACTCGGCGCAGACCCGTTGGGGCCCGTCCAGGTGAGGATCACGCTGAAGGACGGCAAGATCACCGAGTCCACGGCGGTCGTCTATCCTTCGGACAATCCCAGGGGCCAGGAGATCAACGGTTACGCGCTTCCCGAGCCCGGGCGCGAGACGCCGGCCGCACAGAGCGCCCGGATCGACTCGGTGTCCGGAGCCACGTACACCGGTGACGGACACAGGCGGTCGCCGCAGTCCTCACCGGACTCGGCGGGCTTCTGAACGCACGGGCGTCGCGGACCGTATCTCTGGGCCAGGGGGCCACTCCCCTCACCCCGTCTCTCCAGGACGAACACGGAGGAACCGTGTCCACGATCGCCGGTGGTCGCGCCGCGCGGCGCCAGACCATGCGCCGAATCCGCCCTCGCCGCTCGCCCGCCGTCCCGCTGCTGATCGCCGTCTGGGCCGGCGCCGCCGCAGTCCTGTGGCTGTGGTGGAACAACACCCCGTCCATCGCGGACAACAACAGCAGGATCCTCAACGCCGGCCGCATCACCGGGCTGCTCGCCGGATATCTGATGGCCCTCGTGGTGCTGCAGATGGCCCGCGTCCCCGCCCTCGAACGCCGGGTGGGATCCGACCGGGTGGCGCGCTGGCACGCGATGACCGGCCGCTACACCATCTGCCTGGTCCTCGCCCATCTCTTCCTGACGATGTGGGGTTATGCCCTGCAGTCCGGCAAAGGGCTCGGCGGGATCGTGCAGCAGACCGTCGACTCGGTCAACCAGCTGCCCGACATGGGCAAGGCCGCGATCGGCACGGGTCTGCTCGTGCTCATCGGGTTCATATCCATGGGCTGGCTCCGCCGGCTGATCCCGTACGACACCTGGTACCACGTCCACCTGCTGACGTACGCCGCGGTGTTCCTGACGTTCTGGCACCAGCTCTCCACCGGCAACGACTTCGCGGTCGAACCGGTCGCCAAGACCGTCTGGTACGGGCTCTACGGATCGGTGACCGCGCTGGTCATCTGGTACCGAATCCTTTCTCCGATCCGGCTGAACCTGAAGCACCGGATGCGGGTCCAGGCCGTCATCGAGGAGACGCCCGGCATCGTGTCGGTGCTGATCAGCGGACGCAAGCTGCACCGGATGGGCGCCGAGGCCGGGCAGTTCTTCCGCTGGCGCTTCCTGGCTCCCGGGATGCGGTTCAGCTCCCACCCGTACTCGCTCTCCGCGGCACCCCGCCCCAACATGCTGCGCATCACCGTGAAGGCGATCGGCGACCACAGTTCCGCCCTGCGCGATCTGGAGCCGGGCACCCGGGTCTGGGCCGAGGGCCCGTACGGCGCGCTGACCGCCGGAAAGCGCAGCCGCGGCAAGGTGCTCCTGGTGGCGGGCGGCGTCGGCATCACCCCGATGCGGGCCCTGTTCGAGACCCTTCCCGGCGCGTCCGGCGACCTCACGCTGCTCTACCGGGCCAACACCACCCAGGACCTGGCCCTGTGGGACGAGCTGGCCGCCATCTCCAAGGAGCGCGGGGCGCGTCTGATGTACGCGGTGAACAGCCCCGAGGGTGAGCGCCCCGACATCTCGGCGGAATCCCTGCGCCGCAAACTGCCCGACATCGACCACCACGACGTCTTCATGTGCGGGCCGCCCGGCTTCGCCCAGGAGGTGTACGCGGCACTGCGCGGCGCGGGTGTCCCCGCCCGCCGCATCCATCACGAGTCGTTCGAGATGTGAGCGACGGGAGTCAGGAACGATGAAGACAAATCACCCCATCCGGCGGTTCGTTCTGGCGAGCGCCGCCACCGTGTCCGGGATCGTGCTGCTGCTGGCGCTCAAGCCGGCGACCGACCCGGCCGCCGCGTCGGCGCAGGCCGGTGCCGCTCCCCAGCAGACGGCGGCCGCCCAGGGGGCCGCACAGGGCGGCGCCGCCGAGCAGGCGGGTGCCGGCACCGTCCTCGGTGACGTGGTGCGGACCGAGTACGGTCCGGTCCAGGTGCGGCTCACCATGAGCGGCGGCAAGATCACCAAGGCCGAGGCGGTCCAGGCCCCCTCGGGCGGGACCAGCTCGCAGAAGACCGAACTCTCGGTGCCCAAGCTCAACCAGGAGGCCGTCGCGGCGGGCAACGCCGACATCGACAGCGTCTCCGGCGCCACCTACACCAGCGAGGGCTACAAGAAGTCCCTCCAGTCGGCCCTGGACAAGGCGAAGACCTCCGGCGGCACGTCGGACTCCCCGGGTTCCCCGGGCAAGGCCTCCGCGGCACCGGCCGCGCAGGCACGCGTCGTCACCGGCGCCGTGACGAACACCCAGTACGGCCCCGTCCAGGTCCGGATCACCCTCGACGGCAAGAAGATCACCAAGGCCGAGGCGGTCCAGGCCCCCTCCGGCGGGACCAGCTCCCAGAAGACCGAACTCTCGGTGCCCAAGCTCAACCAGGAGGCCGTCGCGGCGGGCAACGCCCAGATCGACACCGTCTCCGGCGCGACCTACACGAGCGAGGGCTACAAGAAGTCCCTGCAGTCGGCGCTGGACAAGGCCGGTGTCTGAGCCCGCGCAGGACGCACCGCAGGAGCTGCGCCACGCCGAGGAGGTGATGGGCACGGTCTTCTCCTTCGACGTGCGCGGCGGCGAACCCGAGGCCGTGCGGACGGCGTTGGAGGAGGCGATCACCCAACTGCACCGCGTGGACGCGGTGTTCAGCACCTACCGCGAGGACAGCCAGATCTCGCGGCTGGTGCGCGGAGAGCTCACCGTCGAGGAGTGCGACCCGGAGGTCGCCGAGGTGCTCGACCTGGGCGCCGAGGCGGAACGGGCCAGCGACGGCTGGTTCAGCACCCGCTACGAGGGACAGCTCGACCCCACGGGGATCGTCAAGGGCTGGGCTGCGGAGCGCGCGGCCCTGAGTCTCGCCGCGGCCGGGGCGAGCGGGGTGAGCGTTAACGGCGGCGGCGACGTCCAGCTCTGCGGCGTCCCCGGGCCGCACCGCCCCTGGCGGGTGGGCGTGTCCGACCCGCTCCGCCCGGGCTCGCTCGCCGCGGTGGTCTCCGCGGCCGGTGTCGACCGGCTGGCCGTCGCGACCTCGGGCACCGCCGAACGCGGTGCCCATATCGTCGACCCGCGCACCGGGAAGTCGGCGGTCACCGACCTGCTGGCCGTGACCGTGGTGGGCCCCCGTCTGACCTGGGCGGACGCCTGGGCGACCGCGGCCTTCGCGATGGGTTCGCGGGCGGGCCTCGACTGGCTGGAGTCGCTCCCGGACGTGGAGGCGCTGCTCATCACGGCCGGCAACGAGGTCCGGTGCACCGGAGGCCTCGCCCAGCGCCTGGGGTGACCGGCGGCCGTTCGCCGGCACGGTCCCCCGGCGCACCCGCTCCGAGACGTACGACGGTGGAGGCGCACCCCGGAGCGGGGTGCGCCTCCACCGTCGTACGGGTCAGTGGTCGTTCTGGGCCAGCCGCAGCAGATGGTCGGCCAGCGCCTGGCCGCCCGTCGGATCGCGGCTGATCAGCATCAGGGTGTCGTCCCCCGCGATCGTGCCCAGGACGTCGTGCAGCTCCGCCTGGTCGATCGCCGAGGCGAGGAACTGCGCGGCGCCCGGCGGGGTGCGCAGGACCACGAGATTCGCCGAGGCCTCCGCGGAGATCAGCAGCTCCGAGGAGAGCCGGCGCATCCGCTCCTCCTTCGCCGACTCCCCCAGCGGTGCGCGCGGAGTGCGGAAACCGCCCTCGCTCGGCACCGCGTAGATGAGGTCGCCGTCGTTGTTGCGGATCTTCACCGCGTTCAGCTCGTCGAGGTCCCGGGAGAGCGTCGCCTGCGTGACGTTCAGCCCGTCGTCGGCCAGAAGCTTCGCCAACTGGCTCTGCGAGCGCACCGGTTGCCGGTTGAGGATGTCCACGATCCGGCGGTGGCGTGCGGTGCGGGTCTGCGGCACGGCAGGCCCTGCGTGCTCGTGGTCCTGCGCCTGACTCATCGTCGTCGTCCCATTCCCGGGATCACCCGTCCCCGTTGGCTGCGTCGAGGATGCCGGGAAGGGCCCGGAGGAACGCGTCCACCTCGTCGTCGCCGAGGTTCAGCGGCGGCATCAGCCGTACGACATCGGGGGCGGGCGCGTTCACCAGGAGACCGGCGTCCTGAGCCGCCTGCTGCACCTGGGGCGCGAGCGGCTCGGTGAGCACGATACCCAGGAGCAGGCCCGCACCCCTGACGTGGTCGATCAACGGATGGCCGGAACCGTCCCCGAGCCCCTCGATCCCGTCCCGCAGCTTCTCGCCGGCGCGCTTGACGTTCTCCAGGAGCCCCTCGGACCCGATCGTGTCGAGCACGGCGAGTCCCGCCGCGCAGACGACCGGGTTGCCGCCGAAGGTCGTGCCGTGGTGGCCGGGCTTCAGCAGCCCGGCGGCGCGGCCGAAGGCGACGGTGGCACCGAGCGGCAGTCCGCCGCCGAGCCCCTTGGCCAGGGTGACGATGTCGGGCAGGACGCCTTCGTGGGCCTGGTACTCGAACCAGTGGCCGGTGCGGCCGATACCGGTCTGCACCTCGTCCAGGACGAGCAGCGCGCCATGGGCCGCGGTGATGGCGCGGGCCGCCTTCAGGTAGCCGGGGGGCGGGACGACCACACCGTTCTCGCCCTGGATCGGCTCGATGATCACCAGCGCGGTGTCCTCGGTGACCGCCTCGGCGAGGGCCTGCGCGTCGCCGTACGGGACGTGCGTGACGTCGCCGGGCAGCGGCAGGAAGGGCTCCTGCTTGGCGGGCTGGCCGGTGAGCGCGAGGGCGCCCATGGTCCGCCCGTGGAAGCCGCCGGTGGTGGCGACCATGTGGGTCCGGCCGGTCAGCCGGCCGATCTTGAACGCGCCCTCGTTGGCCTCGGCGCCCGAGTTGCAGAAGTACACCCGGCCCTCGCGGCCGAAGAGCTGGAGCAGCCGTTCGGCGAGCGCGACGGGCGGTTCGGCGACGAAGAGGTTGGAGACGTGGCCGAGCGAACGGATCTGCCGGCTCACCGCCTCGACGATCGCGGGGTGGCCGTGTCCGAGGGCGTTGACCGCGATGCCGCCGACGAAGTCGAGGTACTCGTTGCCGTCGGCGTCCCACAGCTTGGTTCCGGCACCGCGCACGAGCGGCAGCCGTGGGGTGCCGTAGTTGTCCATGAGCGCGCCCTGCCACCGCTCGGTGAGCTCCGCGTTGCTCGCGCTGCCGGTCATTCGGCGTCCCCCGCTTCCTCGTCGTCCGGCACGACCATCGTGCCGATGCCTTCGTCGGTGAAGATCTCCAGCAGGATCGAGTGCTGGACCCGGCCGTCGATGACACGGGCGGTGGTGACGCCGTTGCGCACGGCGTGCAGACAGCCCTCCATCTTCGGCACCATGCCGCTGGCCAGCTCGGGAAGGAGCTTCTCCAGCTGGGTGGCGGTGAGGCGACTGATCACCTCGTCGCTGTTCGGCCAGTCCTCGTAGAGGCCCTCGACGTCCGTGAGGACCATGAGGGTCTCGGCGTCCAGCGCGGCAGCGAGTGCCGCAGCCGCCGTATCAGCATTGACGTTGTAGACATGTCCGTCGTCCTGGCTCCGGGCGATCGAGGAGACGACCGGGATGCGGCCGTCGGCGAGCAGGGCCTCGATCGCGCCCGTGTCGATCGCGGTGATCTCGCCCACCCGCCCGATGTCGACCAACTGGCCGTCGATCGTGGGCCGGTGCTTGGTCGCGGTGATGGTGTGCGCGTCCTCGCCGGTGAGTCCGACGGCGAGGGGGCCGTGCTCGTTGAGGAGTCCGACCAGCTCGCGCTGGACCTGTCCCGCCAGCACCATGCGGACGACGTCCATCGCGTCCTCGGTGGTGACGCGCAGGCCCGCCTTGAACTCGCTGACGATGCCGTGCCGGTCGAGGGCGGCGCTGATCTGCGGGCCGCCGCCGTGCACGACGACGGGCTTGAGGCCCGCGTGGTGCAGGAACACGATGTCCTGGGCGAAGGCGGCCTTCAGCTCGGCGTCGATCATGGCGTTGCCGCCGAACTTGACGACGACGGTCTTGCCGCGGTGCCGGGTCAGCCAGGGCAGCGCCTCGATGAGGATCTGCGCCTTGGGCAGGGCGGTGTGCTTACGGGTCGTATTGCTCATGAGCTGTACGCGCTGTTCTCGTGGACGTAGTCGGCGGTGAGGTCGTTGGTCCAGATGGTGGCGGTCGCGTCGCCCGCGGCGAGGTCCGCGACGATGTGGACCTCGCGGTAGCGCATGTCGACCTTGTCGCGGTCCTCGCCGACCCCGCCGTTCTTGCAGACCCACACGCCGTTGATGGCGACGTTCAGCAGGTCCGGCTCGAAGGCGGCCCGGGTGGTGCCGATCGCGGACAGCACGCGGCCCCAGTTGGGGTCCTCGCCGTGGAGGGCGCACTTGAGGAGGTTGTTGCGGGCGATGGAGCGGCCCACCTCGACGGCGTCGTCCTCGGTAGCGGCGTTGACCACCTCCACCTTGATGTCCTTGCTGGCGCCCTCGGCGTCGCGGATCAGCTGCTGACCGAGGTCGTCGCAGACCGCGCGGACCGCCTCGGCGAACTCCGCGTACTCCGGGGTGACTTCACTGGCCCCGGAGGCGAGCAGCAGCACGGTGTCGTTGGTGGACATGCAGCCGTCGGAGTCGACGCGGTCGAAGGTGGTGCGGGTGGCGTCGCGCAGCGCCCGGTCGAGGTCCGCGGTGTCCACGTCCGCGTCGGTGGTGAGCACGACGAGCATGGTGGCCAGGCCCGGCGCGAGCATGCCGGCGCCCTTGGCCATGCCGCCCACCGTCCAGCCGTTCCCGGTCACGACCGAGGTCTTGTGCACGGTGTCGGTGGTCTTGATGGCGATGGCGGCCTTCTCGCCGCCGTGCGGGCCGAGTCGGGCGACGGCGAGGTCGATGCCCGGGAGGAGCTTGTCCATAGGGAGCAGTACGCCGATGAGGCCGGTCGAGCACACGGCGACACTGCCCGCGCCGGTGTCACCGAGCGCCTCGGCGACCTTCTCGGCGGTGGCGTGGGTGTCCTGGAAGCCCTTGGGTCCCGTACAGGCGTTGGCGCCGCCGGAGTTGAGGACGACCGCGGACAGTCGGCCGCTCTTGAGGACCTGTTCCGACCACAGGACCGGCGCGGCCTTCACGCGGTTGGAGGTGAAGACGCCCGCGGCGGCGCGGCGGGGCCCGTTGTTGACCACGAGGGCCAGGTCCGGGTTGCCGTTCTGCTTGATCCCCGCGGCGACTCCGGCCGCGGTGAATCCCTGTGCTGCCGTGACGCTCACGGTGCGACTCCGATCGTGGAAAGTCCCAGCTCCTCGGGGAGGCCGAGGGCGAGGTTCATGCTCTGGACGGCACCGCCCGCGGTGCCCTTGGTCAGGTTGTCGATGGCGCTGATCGCGATGATGCGGTGCGCGGCGGCGTCGTACGCGACCTGGACCTGAACGGCGTTGGAACCGTAGACGGACGCCGTGGCCGGCCACTGCCCCTCGGGAAGGAGGTGGACGAAGGGCTCGTCGGCGAAGGCCTTCTCGTAGGCGGCCCGGACCGACTCGGCGGTGGCTCCCGGCCGCGCCTTGGCGCTGCACGTGGCGAGGATGCCGCGGGGCATGGGCGCGAGGGTGGGGGTGAAGGAGACGGTGACGGGCTCACCGGCGGCGGCGGTGAGGTTCTGGATCATCTCCGGGGTGTGCCGGTGGACGCCGCCGACGCCGTACGGGCTCATCGACCCCATGACCTCGCTGCCGAGCAGGTGCGCCTTGGGTGCCTTGCCGGCCCCCGAGGTGCCCGAGGCGGCGACGATCACGGCCTCGGTCTCCGCCAGCCCCGCCGCGTACGCGGGGAAGAGGGCCAGCGAGACGGCCGTCGGATAGCAACCGGGTACCGCGATGCGCTTGGACCCCTCCAGCGCGGCGCGGGCACCCGGCAGTTCGGGGAGGCCGTACGGCCAGGTCCCGGCGTGGGGGGAGCCGTAGAAACGCTCCCAGTCGGCCGCGTCCTTCAGCCGGAAGTCGGCACCCATGTCGACCACGAGGACCTCGGGACCGAGCTGTTCGGCGACCTCGGCGGACTGGCCGTGGGGCAGCGCGAGGAACACCACGTCGTGGCCGCCCAGCGCCTCGGCTGTGGTCTCGGCGAGGACGCGGTCGGCGAGCGGCAGCAGATGGGGCTGGATCCCGCCGAGCCGCCGGCCCGCGTTGGAGTTGCCGGTCAGGGTGCCGATCTCGATCTCGGGGTGTGCCAGGAGCAGGCGCAGCAGTTCCCCGCCCGCGTACCCACTCGCTCCCGCCACCGCCGCACGCATCGCCATGGAACCCTCCTCTTGGATGGCATGACTATACGTTTCCCTGCACGTTTATGCAATCCTCCCTGGATGCCCGCGGGGGCACGCGCGGCTCCGCGACGCCCCCGTCCGGTCGGCACGGTGGGAATCATGCCCAGAGTCACTGTCCTTCCACTCGGACCACACGATCGGATCCGGTGGAACAGCACGCACACTCCGGATTGATTCCGGTCAAAGCCCGGCATCACCTTCGCCGGAGGGCGCCGGATCGGCCCCGTCCCCGCACGCGTCTCCCCCGGGCCCCGCACAGGGTTCTCCTCCTCCGGGCCACCCTCCGCCGCGGCGGACACGCGGCGGTCCGTGGTGGCGCGGCGCTCCCGGCGCGCTTCGCGGCGCTGGACCGCACGGCACGGGAGAGGCGCTCGACGGGGCGGGAGGGCGCCGCGCGGGACTCGGCCGTCGCCTGCGGGACCGCCGGTGGCGGATCCGCCGCCCGCGCCGCGTTCGCGCCGGGGCCGGCGGTGGTGGACGGGATGGTCATCGTCCTGGACGGCGCCGTGGTCTCGGCCCCGCTCCGAAAACCTCCGGAGGACCGCCCGTGTCATCGTCGTCGTCCGCGCACCGGAGCGCGTACGGGATCTTCGCCGTCCTGTCGGGAACGATCCTGATCGGAGCGGCGTCCGTCCCCGGAAACTCGTTCGAGAACCGCGTCCGGGCCGCCCCGGGCGGGATCTTCCTCACCTGCAACGGGTGGTGTGTCGCCCACCGGACGACGGGCACGTTCCAGTTCCCCGTCGTCGTCTTCCCGCTCCCGCCGGCCGCAGTGATCCACCTGCTCGTCAAGGCGTTCGGGCACGCGGGCGGGCACGGCTCCCCGCCCGGCGCGAACGGCTCCGGAACGGCCGGTGCCGGCGGGCCCGGCACCCCGGGACCGGCGGCCGAGATCCCGGCGCGGGGCGGCTCGGGTGCCCCCGGCCGACGTCCGCGGCGGGGGGCGACTCGGTCAGGAGCGCTTGGCGTCCCGCTCCGCGTTCTTCTCCTTGATGCGTACCGTCTCCTTGCGGACGTCCGCCTGGGTGGCGCGCTCGCGCCGCAGCCACTCGGGGTCCTCGGTCTTCAGCGCCTCGATCTGCTCGGTGGTGAGGGCCTCGCTGACGCCACCGCGGGCGAGTCCCGCGATGGAGACACCGAGCTTGGCCGCGACGACCGGACGCGGGTGCGGGCCGGTGCGGCGCAGTTCCTGGAGCCACGCGGGCGGGTCGGTCTGCAAGGCGTTCAGCTCGGCACGAGAGACGACACCCTCCTGGAACTCGGCGGGGGTGGCCTCGAGGTACACACCCAGCTTCTTCGCCGCTGTGGCGGGCTTCATCGTCTGGGCGGTCTGGTGCGAACTCATGGGTCAAGGGTATCGAGCGCGCGGGCCCCCGCCGACCATCGCCGGTACGGTGCCGCGGCCACGCCGGGTAATCTGACGTGGTGACCGGCTCCGAAGCATCCCCCTCGTTCAGGCTCGCCTACGTTCCGGGGGTGACGCCCTCGAAGTGGGTGCGGATCTGGAACGAGCGGATGCCCGGCGTGCCCCTGGCCCTCGTCCCGGTGTCCGCCGACGAGGTGTACGACGTCCTGCGGCGCGGCGACGCCGACGCGGGCTTCGTTCGGCTGCCGGTCGACGGGACCGACCTCAGCGCGATCCCCCTCTACACCGAGACGACGGTCGTCGTGGTCCCGAAGGACCACATCGTGGCGGCGGTCGAGCAGGTCAGTGGCGAGGACCTCGCCGACGACATCGTGCTGCACCCCCTCGACGACCCGCTGGACTGGGAGCGTCTGCCGGGCAGGCCCGCGCTGGAGCGCCCCGCGGCCACCGCGGACGCCGTGGAACTCGTCGCGGCGGGCATCGGGGTCGTGGTCGTGCCGCAGTCCCTGGCCCGTCTGCACCACCGCAAGGACCTCACGTACCGGACGGTCACGGACGCCCCCGAGTCGCGGGTCGCGCTGGCCTGGCCCGAGGAGCGGACCACCGATCTGGTGGAGGACTTCATCGGCATCGTGCGCGGACGCACGGTCAACAGCACCCGAGGGCGTTCCCAGACCCCGCCCGCGGCGGCGCAGAAGGACCGGGGCGCGGCGAAGTCCGCCCCCCGGAAGTCGGACTCGGGCGGCGGCGCCCGGCGCAAGCCCGCGCCCGGCAAGACGGGCGGCAAGGGCGGCGGCGGCAGGACCGCGGCCAAGAACACCCGGGGCGGCGGCACCGGCGGCGCCAAGCGCGGCAGGCCCCGCCGCGGTTCCTGACCGGGCTCCACCCCGGCCCCGCCCCGGAAGCGACCGGGACGGCAGGATGGGGAGGCCGGGCGCGCGTCGACGGGGCGCGCCGCATCGGACGGGACGGAGAGCGGGACGGCATGGGCGAGTTCTGGCCGGTCGAGGACGTGCTGACGTACCTGGGCGGAAACTGGCGGGTCGAGCGCACCGTACGGGACCTCGCGAGCGATGCCGAAGGGCGCTTCACCGGCACGACGGTGTTCGAGCCGCTGGAGGAGGGCGGGCTGCTGCACCGGGAGTCGGGCACGTTCGTGTGGCAGGGCGTCGCGCGGCCCGCCGAGCGGACGCTGCGGTTCCTGCCGGGCCGGGGACCCGGGACCGCTCTCGTACGGTTCTCCGACGGCCGCCCGTTCCACGACCTGGACCTGACGACCGGACGGTACGTCGCCGACCACCCCTGCGCCGCGGATCTCTACCGCGGCGAGTTCACCGTCCGGGACGAGCGCCACTGGCGGTCCGTCTGGCGGGTGCGGGGACCCGCGAAGGACCTCGTGCTCACCACCGGTTACGCGCGCCCGACCTGAGCGGGCACCCCGTCGACGCGCAGGTTCCAGCGGCCCGCCCGGCCGGTCACGGTGATCGCCGACAGGGGACGGACGTCGATGTTCCAGTACGTCGACGGCGGCGCCTTCAGCGCGTAGACCAGCGCGGCCCGTACCACCGACGGTTCGGCCACCGCGACGATGCTGCCGCCGTCCTCCCCCGGCCGGGTGTCGAGCCAGGCACCGACCCGGGCGATGAAGGTCAGCAGGCTCTCACCGCCGTGGGACGTGGAGCGCGGATCGGACAGCCAGGAGTCCACGGCCTCGGGCTCGCGGGCCATGGCCTCCCCGAGGGTGAAGCCCCGCCAGCGGCCCATGTCGCAGTCACGCAGCGCGAGCTGGACCAGTGGCGCGTAGCCGAGGACGTCACCGGTGGCCCGGCTGCGGGGTGTCGGCGCGCAGTAGCGCAGCTCGGCCGCCGCCAGTGGCAGCAGCCCCGCGGCGGCGCGCTGGGCTTCCTCCCATCCCGCCTGGTCCAGCGGCCGGTCGTCCTCGAAGCGCTCCGCCAGCAGCGCGGAACTGCGCGCGGCGGCGACGAACGTGACCCGAAGATGCATGCGCAGATCGTGGAGCGCCGGACTCCGCAGGTCAAGGGTGTTACGCAGAGTATCCGAATATTCACGCAACATCGGCTCCTGGTCTGTGCACCGACCGTGTCGGCGCCCTGTACCCGCGCCTTCCCGCCGTTGCGTCCCCGCGGCTCCCCGTCGCACCGAGTCCCGCCGCCTCCGCTCAGGCCCGCACCTCGTCGTACGCCGCCGTCAGCCGTCGTACGCCCTCCGTGATCTCCTCCGTCCCCGCCACCGCCGCGAAGCTCAACCGGATCTGGGCGGCCGGGGGTTCGGCGCTGTAGTAGGGGCGGCCCGGGGTCACGGCCACCCCCGCGCGCAGGGCGGCGGCGACGAGCGCGGACTCGTCGGTGCCGTCGGGCAGCCGCGCCCACAGGTGGTAGCCGCCGAACGGGATGTGGGGCAGGGCGAGTTCGGGCAGCCGCAGCCGCAGTGCGGCGGTCATGGTGTCCCGCCGGACCTTCAACTCGGCCGAAACCGTACGCAGATGACGCGGCCAGGCCGGCGAGCCGACGAGTTCGAGCGCGGCCTCCTGGAGCGGGCGCGGCACGAAGAAGGTGTCGACGACCTGGATGGCGCGCAGCCGCTCCAGCACCGGCCCGCGCGCGGCCAGGGCGCTCACCCTGAAGCTCGGCGAGGTCGCCTTGGTCAGGGAACCGACGTGCACCACGACTCCGTCGGGGTCCTCGGCGGCCAGCGGCCGCGGCAGCGGGCCCGCGTCCTCGTGCACCAGGCGGCGTACGAAGTCGTCCTCGACGACGAAGGCTCCGGCGTCCCGCGCGATGCGCAGCACCTCGCCGCGCCGCTCGGGCGCGAGCACGGCGCCGGTCGGGTTCTGGAACAGCGGCTGGCAGACGAAGACCCGGGCGCCGGTCGCCCTGAAGGCGTCGGCCAGGAGCCCGGGTTTCACGCCGTCGGGGTCCACCGGGACCGGAACGGGGCGAAGGCCGGCGGCGCGGGCGATGGCCAGCATGCCCGGATACGTGGGCGACTCGACCAGGACCGGGGCGCCGGGCGGCGCGAGCGCGCGCAGGGCGGTCGTCAGGGCGGTCTGGCCGCCGGCCGCGACCAGTACCTCGGCGGCGCCGATCGCCCCGCCGATACCGCGCGCGAACCACTCGCGCAGTTCGGGCAGTCCCTCCATGGGCGGCCGTGACCAGGCCCCGGGGCGACGGCCGGCCCGGGAGAGGGCAGCGCCCATCGCCCGTTCCGGCTGGAGCGAGGGGTGCAGATAGCCGCCGTTGAACTCGATGACGCCGGGGGGCGGCGCGGCGAGCGAGGCGAGGACGCCGGAGGCGTCCACGGTGCGCGGGACGGCCTCCGGCGCGGCGTCCGCGCTGAGCGCGACCTCCTGCCAGGAGGTGTCCCCGGTGGAGGTGACGGCGGGCCGGGGCCTCGCCCGGAAGGCGCCCGCACCGGGCCGGGTGATCACGAGCCCCTCGGCGGCGAGTTGCGCCAGCGCCCGTGACACGGTCACCGGGCTCACGCGGAACCGCTCGACGAGCGCCCGGCTGGACGGCAGCTTTCCACCTGGAGAGTAGCGGTTCAGCTCCTGTCGCAGCTGATCCGCCAGATCGCCCACACTGCTACGCTCTTGCATGAGAGCAGAGAGTAGCGCTATCGACCGGACCGGGATAGCGGTCAGCACCGGCATCGAGCCCCCGGTCTCCGCCCCGCCCCGGAACCCCGCTCCGGCGGACCGCCGCTCGGGCACCCTTCAGGCGGCCCTGGGGGTCACCGCCTTCTCCCTCACCTTCCCCGCGACAGCCTGGGGCCTGGAGGGCTTCGGCCCCTGGTCGCTGGTGACCGTGCGCTGCGTCCTCGCGGCGGTCCTCGCGGGCGGCTGCCTCCTCGCGCTGCGGGTCCCCCGGCCCGCCCGGCGGCACCTGGCGGGCCTCGCCGTCGTCGCCGCCGGTGTCGTCCTCGGCTTCCCGCTCCTGACGACACTCGCCCTGCGGACGTCGACCACCGCCCACGCGGCCGTCGTCGTCGGGCTGCTGCCGCTCACGACGGCGCTGTTCTCGGCGCTGCGCACCGGCGCGCGGCCGTCGCGGACGTTCTGGGTGGCGGCCTGCGCGGGCGCCGCGGCCGTGATCGCGTTCACCGTGCAGCAGAGCGGCGGTGCCCTGACCGGTGCGGACGCCTATCTCTTCGGGGCCCTGCTGATCTGCGCGGCGGGCTACACCGAGGGCGGCCGGCTGGCCCGGATGATGCCGGGCTGGCAGGTCATCGGCTGGGCCCTGGTCCTGTGTCTGCCGCTCAGCGTTCCGGGCGCGCTGCTGGCGCTGTCGTACGAACCGGTGCGGCTGACGGCACACGGCGTGACCGGGCTGCTGTGGGTCGCGGTCGGTTCGCAGTTCCTCGGCCTGGTCGTCTGGTACCGGGGGATGGCGTCGATCGGGATTCCCAAGGCCAGCCAGTTGCAGCTGGCCCAGCCGCTGCTCACACTGGTGTGGTCGGTACTGCTCCTGGGCGAGCGGCTCACCCCGGCGGCACCCCTGACGGCGGCCGCCGTCCTCGTCTGCATCGCCCTGACCCAGCGGGCACGGGGCTGACCCGCACGAACAGGCCGCACCGACCCGCGCCCCGGGCCTTTCGGCCCGAGGCCACGAACCGTTGCTCCCGTACAAGCGAGGAGACCGTTCAGATGCAGGCAACCAAAGGCGACCAGCTGGTGCAGCACGGCAGGACCGTCGGCCAGCACGACAAGGTCGCGGAGATCACCGAGGTCATGGGAGAGAAAGGCTCTCCCCCCTACCGCGTGCGGTTCGAGGACGGGCACGAGGCCGTGTGCTCGCCGGGTCCGGACTCCGAGATCCGTCACCGGGACATGCCGCCGCGGTAGAACGGCGGGAGCGGACGCCGGGATGCCGGCGTCCGCTCAGCGCGGGGGCTTCGCCGGCTGCCGGTAGTGGTCGGCGACCACCCGTGCCATCGCGCCGGTCCGGTCGGCGCCCGCCTCCGAGGCCGCGAAGAAGACATGCCCGCGCACTTCGGCGTGGCCGCGGGCGAGGGTGAGGTGCCGGGAGAGTTCGGCCGGGTCCCGCCAGGCGGCGGGCTGCGCCGGGTCGCCCGCCTTGTAGAGCGCCTCGCCCGCGTACAGGTGCACGCCCGTGCCCCGGGTGACCCGCGCCCACCAGGGCAGCAGCTTCGCGTAGTCGGCGGCGGCGAAGCCGATGTTCCAGTAGAGCTGGGGGCAGATGTAGTCCACCCAGCGCCGCCCGACCCATTTCCTGGTGTCGGCGTACAGATCGTCATAGGTCTCGACGCCGGCCCGGGTCGGCGAGCCGAGCGGGTCGGTCGACGCGTTGCGCCAGACGCCGAAGGGGCTGATCCCGAAGCGGACCCCGGGACGGGCCTTCTTGACGCCCGCCGCCATCTCCTGCACCAGCAGGTCGACGTTGTGGCGCCGCCAGGCCGCCCGGTCCGGGAAGCCCGCGCCGTGTTCGGCGTACGCCGCGTCGTCGTCGAAGCGCTCGCCGGGCACCGGGTAGGGGTAGAAGTAGTCGTCCCAGTGCACGCCGTCGACGGGGTACCGGCGCACCGCGTCGAGCATCGCGGCCCGGACGAACGTACGGACCGGGGGCAGTCCGGGGTTGTAGTAGAGCTTCCCGCCGTAGCGCACGGTCCAGTCCGGGTGGAGACGCGCGGGGTGCGACGGGGCGAGCCTGCCGGGGTCCGGCTGTCCGGACACGCGGTACGGGTTGAACCATGCGTGCAGTTCCAGACCGCGCGCGTGGGCCTCGCGCACGGCGGTGCCCAGCGGGTCCCAGCCGGGATCCCCGCCCTGGACGCCGGTCAGGTAACGGGACCACGGCTCGTACGGAGAGGGCCACAGCGCGTCGGCGGCGGGACGGACCTGGAGGAACACGGTGTTGAGGCGCAGGCGTACCGCCGTGTCCAGATGGCCGACGAGTTCGGCGCGCTGGCGTGCGGGGCTCAGGCCGGTGCGGGAGGGCCAGTCGCGGTTCGAGGCGGTCGCGAGCCACATGCCGCGCATGGCGCGCGGGGCCGCCGACCGGTGCGGTGGGGCCGTGTCCTGGGCGGCCGCGGCGTCCCCCGCCGTGCCGAACCCCGACAGCGTCGCGAGCGCGGCCGCCGCGAACGTCCGGCGTGGCAGTCGCCCCATACCCCTACCCCCTACGCCGCGGATCCGTCCGGTCACGTGCCGTACCGGAACCCAGCATGCACCACCCCGACGATCGATCATCGATACTTGGGAGTAACGTGCACGTTCGGAGCAGGGCCCGAACAACGGACCACCTGCCGGGCCGTACGGATCAGCGAAGGGGACGATGTGACCGACATCGAACGCGTCGGAGTGGTGGGCTGCGGCCAGATGGGAGCGGGCATTGCCGAGGTGTGCGCCCGCGCCGGACTGGACGTCAAGGTCGCCGAGACCACCGGCGAAGCCCTGGAGATCGGCCGGACCCGGCTCTTCTCCTCCCTGGCCAAGGCGGCCGGACGCGGAAAGATCTCCGAGGAGGAGCTCAAGGCCACCCAGGACCGGCTGAGCTTCACCACGGACCTCGGCGAGTTCGCCGACCGTGACCTGGTGATCGAGGCCGTCGTCGAGAACGAGCAGGTGAAGACCGAGATCTTCCAGGTGCTCGACCAGGTGATGACCAGGCCGGACGCGATCCTGGCCTCCAACACCTCCTCGATCCCGCTGGTGAAGCTGGCCGTCGCGACCTCGCGTCCCGACCAGGTCATCGGCATCCACTTCTTCAACCCGGCCCCGGTGCAGCAGCTCGTGGAGCTGATCCCGGCGCTGACCACCTCCGAGGGCACCATCAGCCGCGCCCAGCTGTTCGCCGAGAAGGCGCTCGGCAAGCACGCGATCCGTGCCCAGGACCGCTCGGGCTTCGTCGTCAACGCGCTGCTGATCCCCTATCTCCTGTCCGCGATCCGGATGTTCGAGTCGGGCATGGCGAGCCGCGAGGACATCGACAACGGCATGGAGATGGGCTGCGCCCACCCGATGGGCCCGCTCAAGCTGTCCGACCTGATCGGCCTCGACACGGTGGCCTCGGTCGCGTACTCGATGTACGAGGAGTACAAGGAGCCGCTGTACGCCGCTCCCCCGCTGCTCCAGCGCATGGTCGACGCCGGCCGCCTCGGCCGCAAGTCCGGTTCGGGGTTCTACACCTACGGCTGACCAGGCCGGACATCGACGGAACACCCGCTCCGCTCAGCGGAGTTCGCGCGGGCCCGGCACCTTCCGTGGTGCCGGGCCCGCGGCGTTCACACGCCGTGTGCGTGCCGGGCCCGCATATGCCCGGCGCACACTCTCCCCACTCGCCCACCAGGCGAGTTGACTTTCCGTGCACGGACAAGGGATGTGCCGACCACGGAAAGGAGCGGACTCGTGACCGCCGACCCCGAGCATCCCGTGGCACCGAAGGAGATCGCGGAGTTACGCCGGTCGCTCGAAGTGGGGTTCACCCGCGTCGAGGGAGGACTGGCGCTGCTCACCCAGCGCGACGACCAGACGGCCAAGGACCTCGATGACCTCAGCACACGGATCGTCGCGCTCGAACACACCCGCTGGCCACTGCCCACCGTCGCCGTCGTCGCGGCCGTGGGCGCACTGGCCGTGGCGGTCTGGCAGGCCCTGGGCCACTAGGGCCAGGGGGCTGTGAAGGGGGGACCGGATCAGGGCAACGCGTCCTGCCCGAGCCTGAGATGGTGCAGGAGGAGCAGTGCGGCCGCCATGTTGGCGGCCGGGACCTCACCGCGGGCGACCATGTCGGGAACGAGCTTCAGGGGAACCCACTCCCGGCGGTCCGACTCGAAGTCGTCCACGGGGTGTCCGATGTAGGCGCCCTCGTCGGCCCAGTAGATGTGATGCCGGGCGTCGGTGAGCCCGTTGGAGGGCTCGACACTCATCAGATGCCGCAGGGGTCCCGGCCGCCACCCGGTCTCCTCCTCCAGTTCGCGGGCCGCCGCCACGGCGATGTCCTCGCCGTCCTCCACGACGCCCGCCGGGAGCTCCCATCCCCAGCTGTCGGTGATGAAGCGATGCCGCCACAGGAGCAGCACCTCGTTGGCGTCGTTCACCACCGTGGCCACGGCGACGGGCCGCAGCCGTATCAGGAAGTGATCGAGATGCCGCCCGTCCGGCAGCTCCACATCCGCGAGATTGACGCTGAACCAGCGGTTTTCATACACAGTTTGTTCGTTCTGTTTCGTCCACTGCACGGTTCTGCCACCTTCCGCCGAGTGATGGCAATATCGCAGCAGCCGCGTTCCGACAGCAGGGCTCACTGGGGTCGGGGCGCAGCACAGCGGCGCCTGAACACGGGCGGGCGAGACGGTGGCCCGCGTTCAGGCGCCGCTCGTGCCTCGGCGCTCCGGCGCGGTCGGTGAAACGGCTTGCCGGACTGCTCCCTACAGCGGTACGCGCAGTGCGCCGTCGATGAGTTCGGCGGCCTCGGTCGTGCCCGAACAGCCGCTGCGCACCAGGTGTTCGCGTACCGCGCGCAGTCTGTCGCGCAGCCGCTGGGACTCCATCCCCCGTGCCTGCTCCGCCATCTGGACGGCCGTCGCCACCGCTTTGTCGGCGTTGCCCTGGCGCAGTTCGATCTGGCTGAGCATGGCCAGCCGGTGCACACGCCCCCGGTCGTGCGCCGGAGTGTCGACCGCGGCCGCCGCGTGCTCCGCGGCGGCCACCAGGTCGCCGAGGCTGAGCAGGGCCTCCGCCACCTGTACGTTGACCAGGCCCGGCTGGACATAGCCGGTCTCGTCGGGCTCGTAACCGCGCCGGATACGCTCGGCGGCCTGCTCGGCACGCCGTATGCAGGACAGCGCGCTGCTGCCGTCGCCGAGGTGTGCGTACGCCTTGGCCTGCATGGCGTAGAGGTCGGAGGCGAGGGCCGGGGTGATGTGGCGCCCCGCCGCTCGCAGCGCGGCCTCGGCGAAGGCGACCGCCTGCCGGTACTCGCGCATGAACAGCGACTGGTTGACGAGCAGAGCTATGACGTACGCCCCAAGTCCCCTGTCCCCGCTGGCTTTCGCCAGACGCAGTGCCTGGTGGAAGTAGCGCTGCGCGAGTCCGTGCGCGTCGGAGTCGTAGGCGCAGATGCCCGCGATGGCCACCAACCCGCCCGTCGCGCGGTGCAGTTGGCGGCCGGTGGCGTCGGTGTAGCTGCCGCGCAGCAGGGGCGCGGTCTCGGAGTTGAGGAAGCCGACGATCCGGGTGCGGGTCGCTATGCCGCCGGCCTTGCGGTACATCTGCTCGTAGTGGGCCCGCGCCGCGCGCAGCATCTCGATGTCGGCCATGCTGACCCGGTGGCGGCCGCCGCGGGAGACGTCCACGTCCTCGGGCGGGTTCTCCCACTCCCACACGGGCATCACGGCGGGGGTTCCGGTGACGGCCGGGGCGCCGAGGAGGTGGGGGCGCTGCTGTTCGTCGGAGCGCCACAGAGCGGTGGCGCGTTCGACGAAACCCGAGAGCGAGCCGGCGTGCGGGGTGGAGGGCTCGCCGGGGACCCCGAGGCCGATGTCGTCGAGCGTGACCGGCCGGTGCAGGCGTCCCGCGAGCACCTCGCAGATCAGGTCGGGCACCTGACCGCGCGGTCGCTGGCCCTTCAGCCACCGTGCCACGGCGGTGTGTTCGTAGCGCAGGGCCAGACCGCGGGCCCGGCCCGCCTGGTTGACGTGGGCGGCGAGTCCCGCGTGCGATATGCCCGCCTCGTCGAGGATCGAGTCGAGCAGAGTGTTGGGCTGCATGGATGCCCCCGAGTGGCTCGTTGCCGACGGCGCCGGTCATGCCCGACCGCGCCCGACCGCATCAGAGAGAGTAGTGCGTCCCCTTTCACACGGGGTGTGATGGGAATGCCCGTATCCGCGCTGTGCGCGCGCTGTCGCGGAGAGTTTCGTACCGGTTGACTGAAATGCCTCGCAAGAGGCCGGCCGGGCCGCCGGGCTCCCCCTCGTACAGTACGGCGGCCCGCTCCGCGCCGTCCGCCCGGCCGCCTGCCCGACACCGTGGCCGGGCGGACGGCAGAGCCGGTTCGGCCGGGGCGACCGCGGGACTCCGGTCGTCCGGGTGCGGGTCCCGTGGCCGGTCGCCCCGGCCGGGAACGCGAAGCGCGACCGGTGGCCACCCGTGCTCGCCGCGCCCCAGTGCCGCGGCAGGCACTAGCGAGGCACGTGCTGGGACACACGGTCCGGCTTCAGGGCGAGGGGACGGCGGTCGTTGTGGAGCACCAGGAGGGCCACGTCGTCGGCGGGCCGGCCGCCGGTGTGGCTCAGCAGGCCGGTGAGCACCGAGCGCAGCACGGCCTGCGGTACGACGGGTCCGTCGCGGACGGCCGCGGTGAGCGCCGTCAGCAGCGGGAAGAACCGCCCCCGGGTGTCCCGCGCGTCCTCGGCACCGTCGGTGTGCAGGAAGAGACCCTCGCCGGGACGGAGTCGGCCGCAGGATTCGGCCGGGAGACGGGCCGGCAGCGGGAACGGCCCGAGCGGGGGCAGCGGTTCGGCGCGGACGAGTGGCCGGACGCGGCCCCTGGTGAGCAGATACGGCCACGGGTGACCGCAGTTGAGGGCGTGCACCTCGCCGTCCCCGCGGATCTCCAGGAGCAGGACGGTGACGAACTCCTCGGCGGTGTCGCTGTCGGAGCCGGGCCCGGAGGAGGGGTGTCCGGCCCGGTCCCGCTCGCACAGGTGCCGGGCCAGTGCCCGCTCCAGTCTTCTGAGGACGCCGCCGAGTTCGCCTTCGTCGTGCGCGGCCTCGCGGAAACTGCCGAGGACGGCGGCGACGGTTCCGATGGCCCCCAGTCCGTGCCCCCGCACGTCTCCCATCACGACCCGCACACCGTGCTCGGTGGCGATCGCCTCGTACAGATCGCCGCCGATGCTCGCGCCGTGGTCCGCGGAGAGCTGGGCCGCCGCGATGTCCAGCCCGTCGATCCGCGGTGGCAGCGGGCGCAGCAGGACGCTCTGCGCGGCTCCCGCGACCTTGCGGATCTGCCGGAGCTCGCGCAGCAGCACTCTTCTGACGTGGAGTATCAGACCGGCTCCGACCGCGAAGAAGACGGCGCTGGTGACGACGCGGGCGCCGAACCCGTTCTCCTGGGCGAGCGGACAGGCCATCTTGTACGAGATCGCCAGCGCGCCCCAGACCGCGGGCAGCCCCAGGTTCACCGCCCGGCGCAGCGGCGGCCGGTCGGCGGTGCGCGGGACCTGGTGGCCGAGCGCGCCGCGTCCGCACCCCGAGCGGGTGAGACCGAGGCGGGGCCGGCGACCGCGCACCACCCGGTCGAATCCGGCTCTCAGCCGGTCACGCCGACGACGCGGGCCGAGGACCGCCCGGGCCGGGTTCCGCGAATGCGTGTGGAGCGTCGCCCTGCGGGGAGCCCCAGCCTTGATACGGATCATGCCGATTGGCCCCCCAATAGGCACTGACAGCGCAGACGGCCTCGGAGAGACCGCTCCGATTCTGTCGACCGCCCGGCCCGCCCGGGACCGATCGCCCGGGCATGTCACCCGAATGAGTGAGGTGTCTTCGGAGACGCGCATTTATGCAGGCAGGGGCCACGGAACGGCCGGGCAGGAGCCGCGGAACCCCTGGACAGGAGCCGGCGGAACCCGTTGAAAACGGGTGCGGGGAACCGTGCGCCAGGCCGCGGAATGATCCGCGGCCCCTTCACGGCGCACAGTTCCCCGGCACACCCGGTGGAGCGGTCAGGCTCCGCGCAGCACCGCCCCCGTGCGCTCGGCGGCGAGCGCCACCGCCGCGTCGCGGGCCGCGGAGGCCTCGTCGACGGTCAGCGTGCGGTCGGCGGCACGGAACCGCAGCGCGTAGGCGAGGGACTTCTTGTCCGCGCCGAGCTGCTCGCTCTCGTACTCGTCGAACAGCCGGATGGACTCCAGGAGTTCACCCGCGCCCTCGTGCAGGGCCGCCTCGACGTCCGTGTGCGGGACGCTCTTGTCGACGACCAGCGCGACGTCCTGCGTGGCGACCGGGAAGGTCGAGATCTTCGGGCCCTTGGGGTGGCCCGAGCTCGCCCGCTCCAGCGCGTCCAGGTCCAGCTCCATCGCGCAGGTACGCGCGGGCAGGCCCAGCGTCTTCAGGACACCGGGGTGCAGCTCACCGGCGTACCCGATGACCTGCTCCGCGCCGTCCACGAGGACCGCGAGCTCGGCGCAGCGGCCCGGGTGCCACGGCCCGTACCGACCGGAGCGGACGAGGAGTTCGGTCCCCGACTCGCGGGCCAGGGTGCGCGCGGCCTCGATCGCGTCGGCCCAGTCGGCCGGGCGTCCCTTGCCCCACCAGCCGGCCTGCTCGCGGGCGCCCGCGAGGACGACGGCGGCGTGCCGGGGCTGGGCGGGAAGCGCGGCGGTCAGGGACGCGACGTCCTCGTCGGTGGGACGGCGGTCGACGGGCAGCCGCCCGGCGACAAGCAGTTCCTCCCGGGGGTGGAAGACCAGGCCGGTCTCGAAGAGCGCCAGGTCGTGGCTGCCGCGTCCGTCGTTGCGGCGCAGGGCGTGCAGCAGGCCCGGCAGCAGCGTCGTGCGGAGCGCGGGCTCCTCGTCGGAGAGCGGGTTGACCAGCTTGACGACCCTGCGCTTCGGGTCGTCCTCGGCGAGGCCGAACTGGTCGAAGACGTGCTCGCCGATGAACGGGTAGTTCAGCGCCTCGACGTATCCGGCACCGGCCAGCGCGCGGCCGGCCCGGCGGTGCAGCCGCTGCCGGTCCGTGAGGCCGAGGCCCGCCGGGGGCTTGGGCAGCGTGGAGGGCAGGTTCTCGTAGCCCTCGAGCCGGATGACCTCTTCCGCGAGGTCGTTCGGGTCGGTCAGGTCGGGCCGCCAGGACGGCACGGTGACGATCAGCTCGTCCTGGCCGTAGACGTCGCAGCCGACCTCCTGGAGGCGGCGTACGACGGTCTCGCGGCCGTAGTCGACACCGGCCACCTTGTCCGGGTGGTCCGCCGGGATGGTGATGGTGTGCGGCGCGGACGGCGCGATCACCTCGGTGACCCCGGCGTCGGCGGTGCCGCCCGCGAGGAGCACGAGGAGGTCGACGGTCCGCTGGGCCGCGGCCGAGGTGGCCTCGGGGTCGGCGCCGCGCTCGAAGCGCTTGGACGCCTCGGAGGCCAGCTTGTGGCGGCGGGCCGTGCGCGCGATGGTGATCGGGTCGAAGTGCGCGGCCTCGATGACGACCTCGGTGGTGGTGCCCTCGGTGTCGTCGATCTCGGTGTGGGCGCCGCCCATGACGCCCGCGAGGCCGATGGGGCCGCGGTCGTCGGTGATCACCAGGTCGCCGGCGTCCAGCGTGCGCTTGACGCCGTCCAGCGTGGTGAGCTTCTCGCCCTGCTCGGCCCGGCGCACGCCGATCGTGCCCTGGACCCGGCTGCGGTCGTAGGCGTGCAGGGGCTGGCCGAGCTCCAGCATCACGTAGTTGGTGATGTCGACGGCGAGCGAGACCGGGCGCATGCCGGCCTTCTGGAGCCGGCGGCGCAGCCAGATCGGGGACTGGGCGTCGGGGTCCAGGCCGGTCACCGTGCGCGCGGTGAAGCGGTCGCAGCCCATCGGGTCGGAGATCTGCACCGGGTGGCCGAACGCGTTCGGGGCCGGTACGTCGAGCAGCGCGGGGTCGCGCAGCGGCAGGCCGTAGGCGATGGCGGCCTCGCGGGCCACACCGCGCAGCGACAGGGCGTAGCCGCGGTCGGGCGTGACGGCGATGTCGAGGACCTCGTCGACGAGCTGGAGCAGCTCGATCGCGTCGGTGCCGGGCTCCATCTCCGGCGGCAGCACGATGATGCCGCCGCTGCCGTCGTCGCCCATGCCCAGCTCGTCGCCGGAGCAGATCATGCCGTGCGAGGTCTTGCCGTACGTCTTGCGCGCGGCGATCGCGAAGTCACCGGGCAGGACGGCGCCGGGCAGGACCACGACGACCTTGTCGCCGACGGCGAAGTTGCGGGCGCCGCAGACGATCTCCTGGGGCTCACCGGTGCCGTTGGCGGTGCCGACGTCGACGGTGCAGAAGCGGATGGGCTTCTTGAACTCCGTCAGTTCCTCGATCGTGAGCACCTGGCCGACGACCAGGGGGCCCTTGAGGCCGGCGCCGAGCTGCTCGACCGTCTCGACCTCGAGGCCTGCCGAAATGAGCTTGGCCTGGACGTCACGCCCGGTCTCCGTCGCCGGCAGGTCGACGTACTCCCGCAGCCAAGAAAGCGGGACCCGCATCAGATCTCCATCCCGAACGGCCGGGTGAACCGGACGTCACCCTCGACCATGTCTCGCATGTCTTCAACACTGTGACGGAACATCAGCATCCGCTCGATGCCGAACCCGAAGGCGAATCCGCTGTACTTCTCCGGGTCGACACCACAGGCGACCAGCACCCGCGGGTTGACCATGCCGCAGCCGCCGAGCTCGATCCAGCCCTCGGAGGAGCAGGTCCGGCAGGGGCGGTCGGGGTTGCCGACGGACTCGCCCTTGCAGACGTAGCAGAGCATGTCCATCTCGGCGGACGGCTCGGTGAAGGGGAAGTAGTTCGGGCGCAGCCGGGTCTTCATGTCCGATCCGAAGAGCGACTGGACCATGTGGTCCAGGGTGCCCTTGAGGTCGGCCATGGTCAGGCCCTCGTCGACGGCCAGCAGCTCGATCTGGTGGAAGACCGGGGTGTGCGTGGCGTCGAGCTCGTCCGTGCGGTAGACGCGGCCGGGGCACACGACGTAGACGGGCGGCTCCCGGTCGAGCAGGGCGCGGGCCTGCACCGGCGAGGTGTGGGTGCGCAGCACGACACCGGACTCGTCGCCGTGGGTGCCCTCGGGGCCCTGGACGAAGAAGGTGTCCTGCATCTGCCGGGCCGGGTGGTCGGGCGTGAAGTTGAGGGCGTCGAAGTTGAACCACTCCGCCTCGACCTCGGGGCCCTCGGCGACCTCGTATCCCATGGACACGAAGACGTCCGCGACCCGCTCCATCATGGTGGTGAGCGGGTGCCGGGCGCCGGACGGTACGCGGTCGTACGGCAGGGTGACGTCCACCGCCTCCTCGACCAGTACGCGCGCGTCGCGCTCGGCCTCCAGTTCGCTCTGGCGGGCGGCGAGGGCCTTGTTGACGGCGCCGCGGGCCTGGCCGACGAGCTTGCCGGCCGCGGCCTTGGCCTGCGGGGGCAGTGCGCCGATCTCGCGGTTGGCGAGGGCCAGCGGAGAGGTGCCGCCGGTGTGGGCGACCTTGGCCTCCTGGAGCGCGTCGAGGTCGCCGGCGGCCGCGAAGGCGGCGAGCGCCTCGTCCCGCATGCGCTCGATCTCTTCCGGTTTCAAGGCCTCGACCTCTACAGGGTCGTACGACTTATTAGGTGCCGACATCTCTTCCCGTGCTTCCGGTTGGCTGGCTGAGGGTCCCCGTCATCGACTCGGAGACGAATCGTCCGCAGATGAGAGGACGCAAAGGTGCCAAAGGCCGAGTCTAACGGGGGTGGGGGCCTGCCCAGGACTGGGCGTCCTCGCGGTGCTCCCGTGCGGATGCGCCCGTGGGGGCCGCTGTGGCGTTACAGAAGGTACGCCGGGGTGCCCACGGGCAACGTAAATCGGAACTCCGCTCCCCCGCCGGGGGCGCGGCCGACCGTGATGGTGCCGCCGTGGGCTTCGACGATGCCCTTGACGATGTAGAGCCCGAGGCCGGTGCCGCCGCGCTTGCTGCCCCGCCAGAAGCGGGTGAAGACGCGGTTCATGGACTCCTCCGGGATTCCGGTGCCCTCGTCGCTCACGGTGACCGACGTGACGGCGTTCGCCGTGCCCTCCTCGTCCGGCCGCTCACGCGGGGAGGTGGAGGGTGCCACGTCAATGGTGACGGTTCCCTCGCCGTGGCGCACCGCATTTTCGATCAGGTTGCTGAGCACCTGGTCGACCTTGTCGGGGTCGGCCCAGAGGGCGGGCAGGGGCTGCTCGATGCGCAGCAGGAAGCGG
This sequence comes from Streptomyces sp. NPDC002698, assembly GCF_042888945.1. Lineage (NCBI taxonomy): Bacteria > Bacillati > Actinomycetota > Actinomycetes > Kitasatosporales > Streptomycetaceae > Streptomyces > Streptomyces sp. NPDC002698. The sequence continues at coordinate 26,572 of NZ_JBIAQM010000035.1, read as the reverse complement.
TCGGCGGGCTGGCCGGAGGCGACGTACGCCTGGATGTGCCGGCCGACGGCGGCGCCGATGTCGACGGGCTGGCGGCGCACTTCGAGGCGGCCGGAGTCGATGCGGGAGATGTCGAGGAGCTCGGCGATGAGCCGGGTGACGCGGTTCGCGTCGGCGTCGACGGTCTCCAGCATCAGTTTCTTCTGGTCGTCGGTGAAGCGTTCCCATTTGGCGAGCAGGGTCGCGGTGAAGCCTTTGACGGAGGTGAGCGGCGAGCGCAGTTCGTGGGCGACCGTGGCGATCAGCTCGGCGTGGCTGCGCTCGGTGCGGCGGCGGGCCTCGGTGTCGCGCAGGCAGACGACGACCCGGCGGACCGGCCCGGTGGGGTGGGTGCGCACATAGCGGGCGGAGACGAGGATCTCGCGGCCGCCGGGGAGCAGCAGGTTCCGTTCGGGCTGGCCGTTGCGGATGGCGAGTCCGCCGTAGGGGTCCGTGAGCTGCCACCAGCGCCGGCCCTCGAGGTCCTCCAGCGGGAGCGCCGCTTCGAGCCGGCGGCCGAGGGCCTCGGCGGCGGGGACCGCCGCGATCCGGGCGGCGGCGGCGTTGAAGCAGACGACGCGGCCGTGTTCGTCGGCGACGACGATCCCGTCGGGCAGGTCGTCGGGGTCTATGCCGAGACCGGGACCGGCCCCGGCGGTGTCATCGAGCGGGGGCGCGGATGTGCCGCGCGCGTCCCGTGCTCGCAGCGCGCCCTGGGCACCGCCCGTGCCGACACTCATCCCCGTACCCCACCTCTCGTCCGGCACAGAGGGCCCCCGGGCCCGTCACCCTACTAGCTGCCGGTGACGGAACGGCACCCTGTGGAGGCGCGCTGTGCACGGGCCGACGCGTAGAGACATACGGCCGCGGCCGTGGCCAGGTTCAGGCTCTCGGCCTTTCCGTGGATCGGAACGCGCACGACGGCGTCGGCCAGCGCGCGGGTCTCCTCCGGAAGCCCCCAGGCCTCGTTGCCGAAGACCCAGGCGGTGGGGCCGCCCATGGTCCCCTTGTCGAGTTCGTCGTCGAGGTCGTCCTCACCGGCGCCGTCGGCGGCGAGGATGCGGACGCCGGCGGCCTTGAGCCCGGCCACGGCCTGCTCGACGGGCACGCCGACGGCGACGGGCAGATGGAACAGGGAGCCGACGGAGGCGCGTACGGCCTTGGGGTTGTAGAGGTCGACGGACGCGTCGGTGAGGACGACGGCGTCGGCTCCGGCGGCGTCCGCGCAGCGCAGCACGGTCCCGGCGTTCCCGGGGTCGCGGACGTGGGCGAGCACGGCGACCAGTTTCGGGCGGGCGGCGAGGATCTCCTCGAAGGACGTGTCGACGAACCGGCACACGCCGACGATTCCCTGCGGGGTCACGGTGGTGGAGATGTCCGCGATGACCTGCTCGTCGGCCAGGTGGACCCGGGCTCCGGCGGTGCGGGCCTCCGCGACGAGGTCGGCGTACCGCTCGGCGGCCTCCACGGTGGCGAACAGCTCGACGAGCGTGTCGCCGCCGTACGCCGCGGCCTCCCGCACGGCCTGCGGCCCCTCGGCGAGGAACAGCCGCTCCTTCCCCCGGAAGTTCCGCCGGGCCAGCCGCCGCGCGGCGGAGACACGGGGGGAACGGGGCGAGATCAGCTCGGGGCTGGCGGGGGGCATGTTCTGGTCCACCTTCGGTATCTGTGCGGATCGCATGACGGCGGGGGCGACTCCGACTCCCAGGGGCGCGGGGCCTGGTCGATCCGCGGTTCCGCCGCGATGGGGGTCCCCCTGTTCGAGCGGAGTCGAGAACTCGGGGGAGCGACCGGCCCCCGGCGGCCCGCACCCGAACGGCGACCCGTGGGGTAGCAGCAAAGGACCCGCAGGCCGAAACCTGCGGGTCCTTCAGTCACGTCGGCTGAGCCGGCGCAGCGTCACGCGGCCTTCGGCGCGTTGACGTCCGACGGCAGCGCCTTCTGCGCGACCTCGACCAGCGCGGCGAACGCGTTGGCGTCGTTGACGGCCAGCTCCGCGAGGATCTTGCGGTCCACCTCGATGTTGGCGGCCTTCAGACCCTGGATGAGGCGGTTGTACGTCATGCCGTTCTGGCGGGCCGCAGCGTTGATGCGCTGGATCCACAGCTGACGGAAGTCGCCCTTGCGCTTCTTGCGGTCGTTGTAGTTGTAGACCAGCGAGTGGGTGACCTGCTCCTTGGCCTTGCGGTACAGGCGCGAACGCTGACCGCGGTAGCCGGAGGCCGCCTCGAGGATCGCCCGGCGCTTCTTGTGGGCGTTGACTGCCCGCTTGACGCGTGCCACTTTTTAACTCCTTGTAGCGGGGCCGTGGTTGGACTCACACGGCCCGAAATCGATGGGGTCCCGGATCAGACGAAACGGCGCTGGGCGCCGGTTCGTCACTTGCCGAGAAGCTTCTTGATCTTCGCGGCGTCGCCCGGGGCCATCTCGGCGGTGCCGGTGAGACGACGGGTCACGCGGGACGACTTGTGCTCGAGCAGGTGGCGCTTGCCGGCGCGCTCACGGAGCACCTTGCCGGAGCCGGTGATCTTGAAGCGCTTGCTGGCACCGCTGTGCGACTTGTTCTTCGGCATAGCGCCGTTCTCTCCTCGTCAGTGGCGTTCCGGTGCCCGGTCGCAAGACCGGGCACGGTGGAACGTCATATGTATGGGTTGGCATCCCGGGGCGTCAGCCCTGGGATCAGGCCTCGGCTGATGCCTCGGCCGGCGCCTCGGCCGACTCGGCCTCGGTGGTCTCGCCCTCGACGGCTTCGCCCTCGGCGATGTCGTCATCGGCGGCGTTCTGCGAGCGACCCGGGTTGGCCTTCGCTTCCGCCTTGCGAGCCGCCTGAGCCTCACGGGCCTCGGCCATCGCCTCGGTCTTCTTCTTGTGCGGACCGAGAACCATGATCATGTTTCGGCCGTCCTGCTTCGGGTTCGACTCGATGAACCCGAGGTCCTCGACGTCCGTCGCGAGACGCTGCAGCAGTCGGTAGCCGAGCTCCGGCCGGGACTGCTCGCGACCACGGAACATGATCGTGATCTTGACCTTGTCGCCCTGCTTGAGGAACCGGACGACGTGACCCTTTTTGGTGTCGTAGTCGTGCGGGTCGATCTTCGGCCGGAGCTTCATTTCCTTGATGACCGTGTGCGCCTGGTTCTTGCGCGCCTCACGGGCCTTCATGGCCGACTCGTACTTGAACTTCCCGTAGTCCATGAGCTTGCAGACCGGCGGGCGTGCGCTCGCGGCCACCTCGACCAGGTCGAGGTCGTACTCCTGAGCAAGCTCCAGGGCCTTGGCAAGCGGAACAATCCCGACCTGCTCGCCGCTGGGACCGACAAGTCGCACTTCGGGAACGCGAATCCGGTCGTTGATGCGGGGCTCGGTGCTGATGGATCCTCCTCGGTAGCACCACACGACGGTCTGGCGGACCGCCGCGTATGTCTCTGATGACAGTGGACCAACCATCGCGGCACATGAAAAATGCCCCGGACGGGACACAGGCGGGGCTCCATGGCTAACCGGAGCACCGCCGCAGTCAACCGCGGGGCGCACATTCGGGCGACTCCACCGTCCGTACGGAACGGTGGTGGCCACCTGACCGGATGACCCGCCGTCCCGGAGGACAGTCGGGTGGGAGATCGGAGCCTCCACTTGTGGGCTGAGCACATACGTACCCAGCCGGTCGTTACACAAGGTTAGCAGTTCCGCCGGGTACGCGCTAACCGGAGGCCGCCTCACCGCCTCTCGCCGGGCGGAGGGCTCCCGTGGACGGGGTCGCGCGCGCCGGGGCCTATCGTGTGAGGCATGAGTGACACCCCTCCCCAGAACCCCGACTACGACACCATGACCCGCGACATCGCCGAGGTCCCCGCGGTCGAGGTCATCGTGACGGTCGCCGTGAACCTGATGAGCGCCGCCGCCGTGAAGCTCGGTCTCACCGAGGAGGGCGACGAGCACAAGGACCTGGACGAGGCGCGCAAGCTGGTCACCGCGCTCGCCGGACTGCTCGACGCGAGCGCGACCGAGATCAGCTCCTTCCACGCGGCGCCGCTGCGCGACGGCCTGAAGTCCCTCCAGCTGGCCTTCCGCGAGGCGTCCCTGGTGCCGGACGAGCCGGGCCAGGGCCCCGGCGAGAAGTACACGGGACCCGTCTACGGCTGACAGCGGCCGACCCGTGTCCGTCCGTCGTACGGACACGGACCACCCGCGTACCTACGCGCGTACGTACAGGGGCTCGCCCGGAGGCGTGACCTCGGCCGGCAGCAGTGCCAGGTCGAGGCCGCGCACCAGGCGGGCCCTCAGCGTCTCGTCGGCCGCGAGCCGCTCGGCCACCGCGCGGGCCGTCTCGGCGGGGGCGGCCGACGGGTCGAGCACGAGCGCCAGGGTGCCGTCCGCCGGACCGGGGCCGAGATGGGCACGGACCACCAGGGGCTCCGCGGCGACCGCGGCGCGTACCGCCTCGACCACGGCGGGATCGGCGAGCGGATCGGCGGTCGTCCGTCCCTCGGCGAGCGCCAGCAGGGCGGAACCGGTCAGCTCGTAGGACACGGGCCCGGCCAGGTCCAGCACGATCGTGTCGGCCTTCTCGTGCGCCGCGGCCTCCAGGACCTGGTTCAGGCGTACGGCGACGGGGCGGGCCTCGGGATCCCAGCGGGCCAGCGCGTCCGTGGACGTGAAGGCGGGCAGGGCCGTACGGTTCCCCGCCTTGAGCGTGGGCACCGCCATGTCGCTGGTCTTCTCGCGGCGCAGCCCGTTCTCGTCCTCCTCGACCTCGCCGAGCATCGCCACGACGGGCACGAGCAGCCGGGCACCCGTGAGCGCCTCCAGGACCGGCGGTACGGCGGCGCGGTCGGCGGACCAGGCCGTGAGCGCCGCGCTCAGCCGGGGGTCGGCGGAGCCGTCGTCGTCGGGGAAGCCGGGGTCGGGAATGTTCTTGTTCGCCACGGTCCCCGACCCTATAGGGGGGATGCTGCTGGGCTTGTGCGGCCCCTGAAACCCCGGGTTGACGGGATTAACGAGTTTCTCAGTCTTCGCTGACACACCTCTAACACTCGTCTAACCGCAGGCACAGCCCGGCCGTCCAGCATCGGCGGATGGACCGTCACAGAGCACGCGGGCGCCGCGCCCGGCCCTCCCGACGCAAGCCACTTCTGTACACCGCGGTGGCCTCGGCCGTCCTCGTGGGCGCCACGGCGGCCGGGACGGTGTACGTGAAGGCACAGGCGCACGACGGTCCCGCCGTCGTATCGTCGGCCGCGTCGGCGTCATCCTCGCCGTCGCCGGCCGTGAGCGAGGAGGCATCGGTGGAACCCGTGGCGGAACCCTCCGTGGACCGGGACGCGCTGCTCGCGAAGGCGCTGAAGTCGGTGACGGTGGCGGCCGGAGCGAAGACGTCGGTGGCCGTCCTCGACGTGGACTCCGGTGAGAGCGCCGCCTACGGTGACGCGGCCTTCGACACCGCGAGCATCGTCAAGGTGAACATCCTGGCCGCGCTGCTGCTCCAGGCGCAGGACGCGGACCGGCATCTGACCGCGCGGGAGAAGACGAACGCCACCGCGATGATCGAGAACAGCGACAACGTGTCGGCGACCGCTCTGTGGGCCTCCATCGGGCGGGCCGACGGTCTGGACGCGGCGAACGAGCGCTTCGGCCTGAAGGACACGCAGGGCGGCGACGGCGAGCTGTGGGGACTGACCCAGACCACCGCGAGCGACCAACTCACGCTGCTGCGCCAGGTGTTCGGGGAGGACTCCGAACTCAGCGCGGCCTCGCGGTCCTATCTCCAGGGCCTCATGGCCGAGATCGAGACCGACCAGCGGTGGGGGGTGTCCGCCGCTGCCGACGGTTCTCGATGGGCGCTGAAGAACGGGTGGCTGGCGCGCAGCACGACCGGGCTGTGGGACGTCAACAGCATCGGGCGGATCTCCGCCGACGGCCACGACTACCTGGTGGCGACGCTGTCGAACGGGAACTCCACGCAGGCGAAGGGCATTTCGCTGGTGGAAGCGGTGTCGAAGGCCGCGGTGTCCGCGTTCCAGGACACGGCCGAGGACTGAGGCCCGCCACCACAGGGCCGGCCGGCGGGAGTCGGTGTGCGGGGAGCGCGGGGTTCCCGACGACCCGCACGGTCAAGGCCGCTGGAAGGGATTCGTGTCTCTGCGTCCGCGCCACAGGAACACCGCGGCCGTCAGCAGGGCGAGGCCCAGGGCGCCCGCGAGGGGGGCCGCCCATACGGCCGGACCGCCGTCGTCGTCGGGGGCGTCGGGGCCCGTGCCGAAGTACTCGTGGCCGTACTCGGCCGACGTGGGACCGCTTTCCGGCTCGATCCGGCCGGCCGCCTTGATGGCGGCGGCCGGGTCGACGAAGCCGAAGCCGCGGGAGTCGTCGCGGCCCCCGGAGGGAACGTTGCGGGCGGTGTCCTCCAGCAGCCGTTTGATCTGCGCGGGCGACAGACCGGGGTGGGCGGCCTTGACGAGCGCGACCGCTCCGGAGACGAACGCGGACGCCGCGCTGGTGCCCCAGCCCTCGTAGTACCGGTCGTCCGGGTCGGCGATGACCACGTCGACGCCCGGGGCGCTGACGGTGGCGTACCAGCGGCGGGTGGAGAAGGACGCGTGGGTTCCGTAGCGGTCCACGGCCGTCGCCGTGATGACGCCCGGGTAGGCGGCGGGGTACGAGATGTGGTCGCCCTTCTCCCCGCCGTTGCCGGCGGAGGCGACGACGGCGACGCCCTTCTTCAGCGCGTACTGGACGGCTTCGTCCTCGGCGGGTTCGGGGTGGGCGGACCTGGAGTCGTCGCCGAGGGAGAGGTTGATGACGTCGGCGCCGTGGTCGGTGGCCCAGCGGATGCCGTCCGCGAGGGCGTTGCCACGGGTGTTGCGGGCCTTGGAACGGGCCGGGTCCTTGTCCTCGAGGATGACGCGGACGGGCAGGATCTTCGCCTCCGGGGCGATTCCCATGACGCCGTCGGCGTCACCCGGCCCGTGGCCGTGCCCGGCGATGATGCCCGCCATGGCGGTGCCGTGCCGGGCCCAGGTCCGGTCGCCGCGGCTCGCGCCGAAACCGACCAGGTCCTTCTCCGCGAGCACATTGCCCTTGAGATCGGGGTGCAGGGCGTCGACGCCGGTGTCGAGGACGGCGACGGTGACGCCCTTGCCCTTGGTCGTGCGCCACGCCTGCTGCGTGTGCATCGCGTCGAGGCCCCACTGCTGGGCGCGTATGCCGTCGGCGTGCGCGGCGGCCGAGGGCACCAGCGTGAGGGAGGCGGCGAGCAGGGCGGCGAGGGCGCCGGCCCTGCGGGAGATCCGGGGCCCGCGGACCCCCGGGGCCGGGCGCCGGGGGCGGCCGACGGGGGGCGTCGTACCGGTCGTAGCGGCAGGACCGGTCGTGCGGGACTGCCGGATGCGGCCGTCGGGGCCGTCGGGGCGGGTCATGACGGCTTCTCCGTGGACGAGGTGACGGTCTTGCGAAGGCCTCGCTCGACCCGGTCGGCGAGGCCCTGGGCCTCATGGCCGAGGCCCGCCTGGGCCGCGGCCGTGGTCGAGTCCGGCTTCATCGCGTCGGCGGCGGGCTGCGGGGCGGCGACCGTACGCCCGTCCGCGAACCCGGAGACCGCGTACACGACGACGGGGGCGTCCGTGAGGACCGACTCGGTCCAGGAGGCACGCTGGGCCTTGCCGAAACCCTCGGCCGCGGTGCCCTTGGCCGCGTAGGGCAGGGGCAGCAGGTCGGTGCGCCGGTCCAGGCCCTCCTTGCGGAAGCGGGCCTTCAGGGAGGTCATGCCCGCCGCGTCGGCCTTGGTGAACAGCAGGCCGACGGTGGTGACATGGCTGCGGGTCGCGTCCACGTAGGTGGCGCGCAGCAGGCGCAGGCAGCCGACGGGGGCGAGGGCCTGGCGCAGCAGCGGGTCGAAGGCGTCCTTGCAGCCGGTGTCGGGCGCGACGGCGATCCGCGTCCAGGTGCGGTCGGAACCGCCGGGGCCCGCACCGTCCCCGCGCACGGTCGGCGGGAAGAGCCGGTCCACGGGCACGCTGTGCCAGAGCTCTCCGGCCGACGTGAAGGCGCCGGGCGAACCGGGTGCGTCCGTGTTGTCGCCGGTGAGCCAACTGCCGGTCACCGCGCCGCCGATGAGCCCGAGTCCGAGCACGACACAGGTCGCCGCGGTGACGACGCCGGGCCGGGCCCGCCGGCGGAACGGACGCACGCGCGCGGTGCCGCCGCCGTACGTCTCGGGCTCCGCGAACGACACGAAGGGGCGCTGTACGTGGGGGGTCGCCGGGGTCGCCTCGGCGGGCGCCGCCGAAGGGGCCGAAGGGGCCGGAATGAACGGCCGTGCGGCCGCGGGGGCCAGGGGTGCCTGATCGTTCCGCCCGGGCCGCGTCTCCCGTGCAGTCTCCCCGACCCGCTCCCCGGAACCGGGGCCCCGCCCTGCCGCCCCGGCCCGCTCGGACGCCCCGGACTCGGAGGATCGCGGGGGCTCGGACGGGCGCTGAGGCGCCGCCGGGTGCGACAGCCGGGAGGGGCGCTGCGCGGGACGCTGTGTCCCGCCGGGTCGCGACGGCCCCGCGGTGTGCGGCGCCTCGTCGGGACGTGCCGGGCCGGCGGACACGGGGGGCGCGTCCGGGAAGCGTGCGGAGGCCGCGGGCGGCGGCGGGGCCGACGGCCCCGTCCGGCCTTCTGGGCGCAGGTGGGGGTAGCGCCGGGCCTCCGGCCTCGACGCGGATCCGGGACCCTGCGGAGCCGCGTCCGACGCGGAGCGCCGCGAAGCCGCCGACGGTGGGGCCGGGCTCGCCGACGGGGAGGTCGCGGAGCCGTACGGTGTGACTTGCGGCACGGGGCGCGGCGCGTCGGACGGCGTCGCCGGGCGCGGCACGGCGGACGATGCCGGGCCGGTCGGGGCGGACCGTCGCGGGTCGCGCTCCGGCGTTCCGGACGAGTCGGAGCCCGGCGTGTCGGACCCCCGCCTGCCGGGTGCGGCGGCACCCCGGCGGTCGGCCCCCGGCGTCCCCGTCGGAGTGGACCGCGGCGCGTCGGACCCTGATGTACCGGACGGGGCCGACCACGGCCTGCCGGGCGAGACGGACTCCGGTGCGGCAGGTGCGGCGGACCCCGGGGCGCCGGGTGAAGCGGGCTCCGGCGCACGGGACGCGGCCGGCTCCGAGGAGCCCCCCGCACGGGGCGGGGCGGATGCCGGCCCGCCGGACGAAGCGGTCCCAGGGGCACCGGACGCACCGGCCGAAGCCGCCCTCGGCCGGGCGAGCGAGTCGGGCCTCGGGGCACGGGAAGCGGCTGGATCCGGCACGCCGGTCGCAGCGGCACCCTGCCTGCCGGACGCACCCGCAGAAGCCGCCCTCGGCCGGGCGAGCGAGTCGCGCTTCGGGGCGCCAGGAGCGGCTGGATCCGGCGCGCCGGATGCGGCGGCACCCTGCCCGCCGGGCGAAACGGCACCGGTCCCGCCGGGCCCGGCGGACGCCCGTGTACCGGACGAGGCCGACCGCGGCCCGGACGGCGGAGCGGACGTCGGGGCGTTCGTCGTACCGGACGGTGCCTCGGGCTCCGTGGACATGTCGAAGAAGTCGAAGGACGGCGGCGGCGCGGGCACCCGAGGGGCGTGTCCGGGCCTCGGCTCGGCGGAGGAGGCCGAGGTGGAACCCGTCGGGGAGGCATCGCCGGAGGAGCGGAAAGCGCCTCCGCCCGCGGATCGTCCGCCCGGCGCACCGGACCGCGGCGGCGGCCCTACGGGCTGGGGCGGCACCGACGGGGCCGTGCCACGGGGCGGGCTCGCGGGGCGCGGCGGGAGCGCCGGAGCGCGGTCGGACGCCGCCTGCCCGGATCCGGAGGGGGATCCCTGGACGCTCGGCGTGGGGTCCTCGGCGGACCAGTCCTCCCCGCCCGACAGGTCCGGCCCGGGCGGGCGGACCGGCTTCGGCGGAACCGGGGGGTGAGCGGGAGCCGGACCGCCCGGCGGGTTCGCGGGGGGCGGCGGAGTCCGGGCGGCCGGCGGCGCCGAGGCGGGCGGGGCGGGGGGACGCTGGGGATGCGAGGCGCGCCGCGCTTCCGTACCCATGCACCCCCCGTTTCCTCGTACCGGGCTGTCGGACGCCCCGTAACCCGGCGAGCCGTTCCTGTGCGCCGAAGGTCCGCCACGGGCACGCATACCCGCACCGGTGGACCGTCACCCGGGCAGGGTCCGCCGGGGCAAGGTCGTTCCTCCCTGCGTCCGCGTCACTCTACGGGTTGACGCGCCCCGGGCGGGAACCAGTGCGAGGCCCCGGGGCATCTGCCCGGAACGTCCCCCTACCCTGCGGTAATGGAGTCTGGCAGTCTTCGTCCATGACTGCCCGTGCCGCCGACAGGGCCCGCTACGACCGGGCCACCGCTCACCTCGACGCCCCCGTCGCCATCGTGGACCTGGAGGCCTTCGACGCGAACGCGGACGATCTGGTCCGCAGGGCCGGCGGGAAGCCGATCCGTGTCGCCAGCAAGTCCGTCCGCTGCCGCACCCTCCTGGAACGCGTCCTGGACCGGGACGGCTTCGCGGGGATCATGTCGTTCACTCTCGCCGAGTCGCTGTGGCTGGCCAGGTCCGGTTTCGACGACGTCCTGCTCGCCTATCCGTCGGCCGACCGCAAGGGCTACGCCGAGCTGACCGCCGACCCCAAGCTCGCCGCCGCGGTGACCGTCATGGTCGACGATCCGGCGCAGCTCCGCCTCATCGACGAGGCACGCGAGGGTGGCACCGAGGTCGTGCGGGTCTGCCTGGAGCTGGACACCTCGCTCAAGCTGTTCGGCGGCCGGGTCCGGGTCGGGGCGCTGCGTTCGCCGCTGCACTCCCCCGCCCAGGTGGCCGAGATGGCCCGTGCCGTCGGACGCGCCCCCGGGTTCAAGCTGGTGGGGATCATGGCGTACGAGGGCCACATAGCGGGCGTCGGCGACGCGATCTCGGGACGGCCGCTGCGCTCGCGTGCCGTGCGGCTGATGCAGGCCACCGCCCGCAAGGAGCTCGCCCAGCGGCGCGCGGAGGTCGTCCGGGCCGTGCGGGCCGTCGAACCGGACCTCGAATTCGTCAACGGCGGCGGCACCGGCAGCGTCCAGCACACGGCGGCCGAGGACGCGGTCACGGAGATCGCGGCCGGGTCGGGACTGTACGTGCCGAGGCTCTTCGACAACTACACGTCCTTCAGCGGACGCCCGGCGGCACTGTTCGCCCAGCCCGTGGTGCGCCGGCCCGGTGTGGGCGTGGTGACCGTGCTGGGCGGCGGATATCCCGCGTCCGGGGCCGCGGGCGCGGACCGGCTGCCCGTCCCGTACCTGCCGGAGGGACTGTCGTACGACCCCCAGGAGGGTCCCGGCGAGGTGCAGACCCCGCTGCTCGGCTCCCCGGCGGACGATCTGCTCATCGGCGACAAGGTGTGGTTCCGGCACGCGAAGGCCGGTGAGCTGTGCGAGCGGTTCGACACCCTGCACCTCGTGGAGGGCGACACCGTCACGGCCTCCGTCCCGACGTATCGCGGCGAGGGCCACACCTTCCTCTGATCCGCGGGATCACGCCCGCCGGGCCGGGAACGCCTGTCCCCCGGCCCGGCGGGCGTCGTTCACTCGGACGGGCCGATGCTGCTGCCCACACCGCCGCCGGTGTCCTTGTCGCCCACCGGGCGGATGCCTTCGGTGATCCGGTCCATGTCGGACAGCGGGGGCCCGTCGGCACCGGCGTCGAAGGCGAACCGGACGATGACCAGGGACTGCGAGCCCACGCTGGACGGGAAGGCCAACGACTCGACGTAACCCCCGGGCCCCACACCGGTCTTGACCTTCCAGCGGACGAAATACCCGGCGCGCCCGGCGACGGCGACCGAGCCGGACTTCACCAGCCGGTGGGAGGTGATGCCCCGGAAGGGGCGGCTGCCGACGAGGTCGTGGCCGTACGCGCTGTCGGCGGCGTCCTCGATGTCCCCCTCGGCGAGGGCCTTCGGCGACGTCTCGTCGGTGGCCGTCGCGGTACGCGCCTCGACCCGTCCGTGCCGGCACAGGCCGGGGTCGCCCGGGCAGTCGTAGGTTCGCGGGGTCGTCAGCACCATGTCGTGGTCGGCGACGTACTGCGGTTTCGCCCACCCGTCGAGGACCGGGAAGGTGATGCCGTCGAGTTCGTCCACGACGACGGACGGGTCACCGGCGGACGGCGAGGGACCGGACGGGGACGGCGAGGGGTCGTCGGACGGGGTGGGCGACGCGGTCGCGGAGTCGGTCCGTGTCGCGGCCTCGTCGCCGCCGCCGTCGTCGCGCAGCAGTACGGCGCCGGTGACGATCGCCGCCACGAGGACGACGGCGGCCGTCACCAGGGCGACGGCCTTGGCCCGGCCGGAGCCGGATCCGCCGGGCGACGGGGCCTGTATCAGGGGCTGTTGCGGGGTCTCGGGCTGACGCCGGTGGTCGGTCCACGCGGTTCCGTCCCACCAGCGCTCGACGAGCGGGTACGAAGGGTCGCGGTACCAGCCGGGTGGAGGCGTCATGCTCATCCCGGCACTCTAGGACGTGCCGGAACGAGCGGTACAACGGGTCCGCGGGATCGGGCACGGGGCCGCCCCCTCACCCGCGGGCCGTTGGCGCGCGGGCTACAGCGGTGTGACGTACGCGCCTGAAATGCCCCCGTCCACAAGGAAGTCGGTGGCGTTCACGAAGGAGGAGTCGTCGCTGGCGAGGAACGCGACGGCCGCCGCGATCTCGTCCGCCTCGGCGAACCGCCCGACCGGGATGTGCACGAGCCGGCGCGCGGCCCGCTCGGGGTCCTTGGCGAACAGCTCCTGGAGCAGTGGGGTGTTGACCGGTCCGGGGCACAGGGCGTTGACCCGGATGCCCTCCCGGGCGAACTGGACGCCCAGTTCACGGGACATGGCCAGGACACCGCCCTTGGAGGCCGTGTACGAGATCTGGGACGTCGCCGCGCCCATGCGGGCCACGAAGGAGGCGGTGTTGATGATGGAGCCCCTGCCCTGGCGGCGCATGTAGGGGATGGCGGCCTTGCAGCACAGGTAGACGGAGGTGAGGTTGACCTCCTGGACGCGCTTCCAGGCCTCCAGTCCCGTGTCCAGGATGGAGTCGTCGTCGGGCGGCGAGATGCCCGCGTTGTTGAAGGCGATGTCGACCGAGCCGTAGGTGTCGTACGCCGTCCTGAAGAGGGCCTCGACCTGTTCGGGGTCGGTCACGTCGACCTTGGCGAAGGTGCCGCCGACCTCCGCGGCCACGGCCTTCCCGTGCTGTTCGTCGATGTCGCCGCAGACGACGTGGGCTCCCTCGGAGGCGAGCCGGCGCGCGGTGGCGAGGCCGATGCCGCTGGCGGCGCCGGTGATGACGGCGGTGCGGCCCACCAGGCGGCGGCAGATGATCTCGGGGGTGTCTGAAGTCACTGTGCGGGACCCTCCGTGCTGATGAAGACGTTCTTGGTCTCGGTGAAGGCGGTGAGGGCGTCCGGGCCGAGTTCGCGGCCGATTCCCGACTGCTTGAAGCCGCCGAAGGGGGTCCAATAACGGACGCTGGAGTGGGAGTTGACGGACAGGTTGCCGGCCCGGACGGCCTGGGAGACCCGCAGGGCGCGGCCGACGTCGCGGGTCCAGATGGAGCCGGACAGGCCGTAGTCGGTGGCGTTGGCGAGCCGGATCGCGTCGGCCTCGTCCTCGAAGGGCAGCACGACGGCGACGGGGCCGAAGACCTCCTCGACCGCCACGGGCGCGCCGGGGCCGACGCCGGTGAGGACGGTGGGAGCGAACCAGAAGCCGGGACCCTCGGGGGCCTTGCCCCGGATGCCGGGCGCGTCGGCGTCGACGTAGGACCGTACGCGTTCCAGCTGAGCCCTGGAGATCAGCGGGCCCATCTGGGTCCGCTCGTCGGAGGGATCGCCGACGACGACGGACTCGACGGCCGGGGCGAGGAGTTCGAGGAAGCGGTCGTGGACGGAACGCTGGACGAGGATGCGGGTGCGGGCGCAGCAGTCCTGGCCGGAGTTGTCGAGGAAGGACATGGGGGCGGCGGCCGCGGCGGCCTCGATGTCGGCGTCGGCGAAGACGATGTTGGGGCTCTTGCCGCCGAGTTCGAGGGTGACGCGCTTGAGGAGGGCGGAGCCCTTCGCCAGCACCTGCTTGCCGACGGCGGTCGATCCGGTGAAGACGATCTTCGCGACGCCGGGGTGTGCGACGAGCGCGTCGCCCGCCACGGGACCGGCGCCGGGCAGCACCTGGAAGAGGTGCTCGGGCAGGCCCGCCTCCAGGGCGAGTTCGGCCAGTCGCAGTGCCGTGAGCGGGGTCGTCTCGGCGGGTTTGAGGATGACGGCGTTGCCCGCGGCGAGGGCGGGTGCGGTGCCCCAGGCGGCGATGGGCATCGGGAAGTTCCAGGGCGCGATGACGCCGACGACGCCGAGCGGTTCGAGAAGGGTGATGTCGAGGCCGCCGGGGACGGGGATCTGACGGCCGGTCAGCCGCTCCACTCCCCCGGCGGCGTAGTCGAGCAGATCACGGACGTTGCCCGCCTCCCAGCGGGCGTTGCCGAGGGTGTGTCCGGCCTCGCGGACCTCCAGGCGGGCCAGTTCCTCGATGTGGCCGTCGACGACGGCGGCGAAGCGGCGCAGCAGCCTGGCCCGGTCGGCGGGCGCGAGGGCGGCCCAGCCGGCCTGTGCCCGGCCGGCCCGGACGACGGCGTCCGCCACGTCCTGGGCGGTGGCGGCCGGGACGGTGGCGACGACCTCCTCGGTGGCCGGGTCGAGCACCCGGAGTTCGTGGTCGTACGGGGGTGAGGTGTACGGGTGCGATGCGGGTGGCTGCGATGCGTGCGGGTGCGGCAAGGGGGTCCTCACATGCGTTCGAAGGAGCGGCGCAGCTCCCAGTCGGTCACCGCGGCGTCGAAGGCCTCCAGTTCGACGCGCGCCATGTTGCGGTAGTGCTCGACCACCTCGTCACCGAAGGCGGCCCGGGCGATCGGGCTGTTCTCCCAGAGCTCGGCGGCCTCGCGCAGGGTGGTGGGGACGTGCGCGTACTCGGCGGTGTAGGCGTTGCCCGAGCACGCCTCGGGCAGCTCCAGCTTCCGCTCGATGCCGTACAGGCCGGCCGCCACGAGGCCGGCGACGGCCAGGTGCGGGTTGACGTCGCCGCCGGGCAGCCGGTTCTCGAAGCGCATCGAGCGGCCGTGGCCGACGACACGGAGCGCGCAGGTGCGGTTGTCATGGCCCCAGGCGACGGCGGTCGGGGCGAAGGAGCCGGGCTGGAACCGCTTGTAGGAGTTGATGTTGGGCGCGTAGAGGAGGGAGAAGTCGCGCAGGGCGGCCAGCTGTCCGGCGAGGAAGTGGCGCATGACCTCCGACATGCCGCCCGGGTCCTCGGCGGAACCGGCCATCACGTTGGTTCCGTCGGCGTCGGCCAGGGAGAGGTGGATGTGGCAGGAGTTGCCCTCGCGCTCGTTGTACTTGGCCATGAAGGTGAGCGAGACGCCCTCCTGGGAGGCGATCTCCTTGGCGCCGGTCTTGTAGATCGCGTGCTGGTCGCAGGTGACGAGGGCTTCGTCGTACTTGAAGGCGATCTCGTGCTGGCCGGGGTTGCACTCGCCCTTGGCGGACTCGACGGTCAGGCCCGCGGTCTGCATCTCGTTGCGGATGCGGCGCAGCAGGGGCTCTATGCGTCCGGTGCCGAGGACCGAGTAGTCGATGTTGTACTGGTTGGCCGGGGTGAGCCCGCGGTAGCCGCTGTCCCAGGCCTGTTCGTAGGTGTCCTTGAAGACGATGAACTCCAGCTCGGTGCCGACCTGGGCGGTGTGGCCGAGCGCGGCGAGGCGTTCGAGCTGGCGACGCAGGATCTGGCGGGGCGCGGCGACGACCGGGGAGCCGTCGTTCCAGGCGAGGTCGGCGATGAGCATGGCCGTGCCGGCGTTCCAGGGCACGCGTCGCAGGGTCGTGAGATCGGGGTGCATGGCGAAGTCGCCGTAGCCCCGGTCCCAGGAGGACATGGCGTATCCGTCGACGGTGTTCATGTCGGTGTCGACGGCGAGGAGGTAGTTGCAGCCCTCCGTCCCGTGCTCCAGGACCTCGTCGAGGAAGAAGGCCGCGGCGAACCGCTTGCCCTGGAGCCGCCCCTGCATGTCGGGGAAGGCCAGGACGACCGTGTCGATGTCACCGGCCTCGACGAGGACGCGCAGTTCGTCGACGGAGAGCGGGGGTGTGCGGTCTGCCACCGGAAAAGCCTCCTTGGGTCAGCCGAGGGCCATAAGGTATTGCGGAGAACCATTGCTTGGGAAGGGGGCGCGACCTGATGACGCGGGCGCAACCCGACCGCGGTACGGACGACCGGCTGACGCCGGTCCTGCGGCCGGTGCGGGCGGGCAACGGCTTCGAGGAGGCGCTGGAGCAGATCCTCCAGATCGTCCGGCTCGGCCTGGTGCCGGGCGGTGGACGGCTGCCCTCGGAGCGGGAGTTGGCCGAGCGGCTCGGCATCAGCCGGGTGACGCTGCGCGAGGTCCTGAAGGTGCTCCAGGACCAGGGTCTGGTCGAGTCGCGGCGCGGCCGGTACGGCGGCACCTTCGTGCTGGCGCGCACCGACACACCGGGCGAGCACGAGCTGCGCCGCCGGGTGGCCGCGGTCGACATCGAGGACGTGCTGCGTTTCCGTGAGGTCCTGGAGGTGGGCGCGGCCGGGCTGTGCGCGGCACACGGGCTCGACGCGGAGCAGGCCGGGCGCCTGCGCGAGGCGCTGGAGCGCACGGACGACGCCCCGCTGGCCGACTACCGGCGCCTGGACACCAGGCTCCACCTCACCCTCGCGGAGTTGTGCGGCTCCCCTTCCCTCACGGAGCGGTACGCGGCCGTCCGCGCCGGGGTCAACGACCTGCTCGACTGCATCCCGCTGCTCGTCCGCAACCTGGAGCACTCGCAGCGCCAGCACACCGCGATCGTCGAGGCGGTGCTCGACGGGGACGCGGACGGGGCACGGGAGATGATGCGGGAGCACTGCGCGGGCACGGCGGCCCTGCTGCGGGGGTTCCTGGCATGAGCGGGGCACGGTTCCCGGTGTGAGCGGGGCACGGTTCCCGGTGTGAGCGGGGCGCGCGGTCCCGGCGCGGGAGGGGGCGCCGCGTGGAGTCCCGCGTCGCGCCCCTCGTTCCGTAAAGGTATGAGATCTTTCCATTGGCGTCGCCGTTCATGGGCGCCGTGGCGACCCGGATCCGAGGGAGTAGCGCGTGGGCAGGCCGCTGGTCGGTGTGAGTACGTATCTGGAGGCCGGGGCACGCTGGGGCGTGTGGGAGCTGGAGGCCGCGCTGCTGCCGGCCGGCTATCCGCGGCTCGTGCAGCGGGCGGGCGGACTCACCGTGATGCTGCCGCCGGACGATCCGGCGCTGGCGCGCGAGACCGTCGCCCGGCTCGACGCGGTGGTCGTCGCGGGCGGCCCCGATGTCGATCCCGCCCGGTACGGTGCCGAGCGTTCACCGCGTACGGGCCCGCCCGCTCCCGAGCGCGACGTCTGGGAACTCGCCCTGATCCGGGCCGCGCTGGACTCCGGAACCCCGCTGCTCGGCATCTGCCGGGGCCACCAGCTCCTGAACGTGTTCCTCGGCGGCACGCTCGTCCAGCACCTCGACGGGCACGTGAAGGACACCGGCGTCGTCGGACACCACGAGGTGACACCCGTACCGGGGACGCGGTACGCCGGTCTCGTACCGGAGCCGTGCGCCGTGCCGACCTACCACCATCAGGCGGTGGACCGCCTCGGTGCGGGCCTGCTGGCCTCGGCGCACGCGGCCGACGGCACCGTGGAGGCGGTCGAACTCCCCGGCCCCGCCTGGGTCCTGGGAGTCCAGTGGCACCCGGAGATGGGAGACGACCTGCGGGTCATGCGGGGCCTGGTCGCGGCGGCGTCCTGAGCGGTCCGGGCCTCGCACCGACGTTTCTCGCCCCCTCCGCCCCTTCCCGTCCCGTACCTGGGGGCTGCCGCCCCCAGCCCCCCGCTTCGGCCTGACGGCCTCGTCCTCAATCGCCGGACGGGCTGAAACTTTCCGGCGCCGGACAGGAAAACCCAGCCCCTCCGGCGATCGAGGAGCGGGGTCCGGGGCGGAGCCCCGGGTACGGGACGGGCAGGGGCGGAGGGGGCGAGACAAGTCTGCCCGCTACGCCCCCCGGGTCAGGGACAGCAGGTCACGGGCCGGGCCCGTGGGCCGGTGCCCCGTCGGCCAGACGGCCCGCAGGGCGCGGGTGAGCTGCACGTCGGCGAGCGGGATGCCCACCAGGCGGTGTGCGGACAGCTCCTCACCCAGGGCGAGCTCGCTGAGCACGGCGGGTCCCGCGCCGCTGACGGCGGAGGCCTTGACCGCCGTCGTCGACGACAGCTCGATCAGCGGGCGCGCGAGCCCTCCGAGCGCGGAGTCGAGTACCTGACGCGTGCCGGACCCCTCCTCGCGCAGGATGAGCGGCGTGGCCGCCAGCTCCGCCGCCGCCAGGGGCGCCCGGCGCCGCGCCCAGGGATGTCCGGGCGCCGTCACCACGATCAGCCGGTCGTGCGCGATGACGGTGGCGTCGAGACCGGCCGGCACCGAGAGCCCCTCGACGAACCCAAGGTCCGCCTCACCCGTCAGCAGCCGCTCGGCGACGCCGGCGGAGTTCCCGGCGAGCAGTGACACGGCCGTGTCGGGACGCTGGGCGCGCAGGGCGATCAGCCAGCCGGGCAGCAGGTACTCGGCGATGGTCATGCTCGCGGCCACCCGCAGCCGGGAGTCGCGCCGGTCGCGCAGGGCCTGCGCCCCCGCGTCGAACGCCTCGGCCGCGTCCACCACCCGACGGGCCCAGTCCGTGACGAGCGCCCCCTCACGGGTGAGCCGGGACCCGCGCGGCGAACGGTCGACTAGCGCCACCCCGAGCAGCCGCTCCATGGAACGGATACGGCTGCTGGCCGCCGGCTGGGTGATCCCCACCTCACGGGCGGCACGCCCGAGGCTGCCGAGGCGCGCCACCGCCAGCAGCAGTTCCAGCGCGCCCAGATCGGGTACCCGGTGCGCGATCCCGGCGCCGGGCCGATCCTCAGCACCGCTACTCATGGCGATCCTCAGCGCTGCTGCTCATAAAGCCAGCTTATGCCGTCATAGGCGCGCACTCCCTGGTGGGGAACCCGCGGCGGCGCGACCGTGGTGTCATGGTCACCGCAGCCCAGCCCCTGTCCGCCCATCAGGCGGGAACCGTCCCCGACACGAAGACCCCCCGTGTCCCGGGAAACCGCGCCGTCGCCGCCGTCCGGCATCTCGGTCCGAACTGGTACGCCTCCGTGATGGGCACCGCCATCGTGGCCACGGCGGGGGCCGGGCTCCCCGCCGACGTGCCGGGCCTGCGCACCGCCTGCACCCTCGTGTGGGCCCTCTCGCTCACCCTGCTGGTGTCGCTGCTCGCCGCCCGCGCCCTGCACTGGACGCACCACCGCGACCAGGCCCGCGCCCACCTCCTCGACCCGGCCGTGGCCCCCTTCTACGGCTGCCTCTCGATGGCCCTGCTCGCCGTGGGCGGCGGCACCCTCCTGGTCGGCCGGGACTGGATCGGGACACCGGCGGCCGTCGCCGTGGACACCGTCCTGTTCACCGCCGGGACGCTGATCGGACTCGTCGCCGCCGTGGCCGTCCCGTACCTCATGGTCGTCCGGCATCGGATAGAGCCCGGACAGGCGTCCCCCGTGTGGCTGCTGCCGATCGTCGCCCCCATGGTGTCGGCCGCCGTCGGCCCCCTCCTCGTTCCGCACCTGCCGGCCGGACAGCCCCGGGAGACCCTGCTCCTCGCCTGCGTCGCGATGTTCGGGATCAGCCTGCTGGCCACGTTCGTGATGCTGCCGGTCATCTTCGCCCGGCTCGTCACCGCGGGTCCGCTGCCGCTCGCGCTCACCCCGACCCTGTTCCTCGTGCTCGGCCCGCTGGGCCAGTCGACGACCGCGGTGGGCAAGTTCGCGGACGCCGCACCCGGTGTGATGTCCGCCCCCTACGACCAGGGCTTCGCGCTCCTGGCCGTGCTCTACGGCGTCCCCGTGCTGGGCTTCGCGCTGCTGTGGCTCGCGCTGGCCGTCGCGATGGTCGTACGGGCCCGCCGCCAGGGCATGGGTTTCGCGATGACCTGGTGGGCGTTCACCTTCCCGGTGGGCACCTGTGTGACCGGCGCGGAGGGCCTGGCCCGGCACACCGGACTGGCCGCCTTCGAGGTGCTCGCCGTCGCCCTGTACGTCCTGCTGGTGACCGCCTGGTCGGTGGCCGCCGTCCGCACGGCCCACGGCCTGATCGGCGGCAAGCTGCTCGCGGCGCCCTCACGAACGTAGTCTCCCGCGGCCGCCTCGCCACGCCTTGGACGACGCCCCGCCCTTCGGACGATGAGAATCCGAAGGGCGGGGTTTCCCGTCGGGGGCGTCGGCATGCTCGTCCGAGTTCCGGGCGGATGCCGTCGCGCTTTACCACGCCGGTCCGGGTGGAACGTATACGTCGGTGACCAGGACCTGCTCACAGTGGGGCAGTGTGACGCGTCACAGACAACACCGCGCCGCTGTGGGAACTTCAAGTGCCCTTCCTGCCAGCCGAGTTACTGAAGAGGCGCGTGTGAGGTCCGGCCGACCGCACGGAGCGCGCCGGTCGTCCCGCGCGTGCGCAAGCGGTGGAACCGCGGGCCGGCGAGGAACCGACGGGAGGGGCGGCCCCGCATGTGGAGAGGATCGAATGCGTTCTTCGGAATCCCTGACGCTTGATCAGTTGGTGGACACGGCCCGCTATCCCCTGTCGGAACTCGCGAGCGCCCGGGGACGGGCCGTGGTCTCCCGTGCCCGGCGCGACCTGTCGGCGTCCGGCTGCACCGTGCTGCCGGACTTCGTCCGCCCGTCGCTGCGCGATGTGCTGCGGCAGGAGTGCTCGGCCATCGCCCCCCGGGCGCACCACGACGTCGAGACGGTGAACGTCTACAACATCGCGGTGGACTCGGCGCTGCCGGAGGACCATCCCGGCCGGAGGACCTTCGAGCGGGGCAACGCGTTCGTGGCGCGGGACCGCATCCCCGCCGGCTCCCTCATCAGCCGGCTCTACTCCGACCCGGCGTTCCGGCACTTCATCGCCCTCTGTTTCGAACTGCCGGAACTGCACGAGCTGGCGGACCCGCTCTCCGGGCTGGTGCTCAACGTCGTCGCGCCGGGCATGGAGCACCCCTGGCACTTCGACACCAACGAGTTCACCGTGAGCATGCTCACCCAGCAGGCGCAGGACGGCGGTGTCTTCGAGTACTGCCCGAACATCCGGACCGCGCAGGACGAGAATTTCGACGACGTCCGGGACGTGGTGGACGGCCGGGGCGAGCGGTTGACCCGGCGTCTCCCCCTCCAACCGGGTGACCTGCAGTTGTTCAAAGGGCGCTACTCGCTGCACCGGGTGAGCCCGGTGCGCGGCGAGGTCGCGCGCCACTCCGCGATATTCGCCTACAGCGAGCGCCCCGGCGTCATCGGGAGCGTGGAACGGACCCGGCAGCTCTTCGGCCGGGTGCTGCCCGAGCATCTGGCGGCCGAGGGCAGGGCGGTCCGCGGCGACCGGCTCCTGGACTAGCGGACGGCGAGAAAGCGCGGGTCGCCGCGGTCCTTCCCCCTCACTTTTCCCTTCTTCTCCCTCCCCCTCCTTCCTCTCCTTTCCTCTCCTTCCCCCTGCGCGATCCACGGAGGAGCAAGCCCTGTGCGTTTCGACGCGACCGGAAAAGTCTCACTCGACCACATCTACGACCAGCCCGATCCGCGAACCTATTTCAGGGCGCTGCGCCCGCTCGACTACGGCGTTCCCCAGCAGGCCAAGCCCTACTTCGCCAAGTTCATCAAGGAGTACCGGGAGTCCCGGCGCGTCGCGGTACCGAAGGTGCTGGACATCGGCTGCTCGTACGGGATCAACGCCGCCCTGCTGAAGTACGACGCGACCATGGACGAGCTGTACGCGCGCTACGGCGACGAGGAGCGCGCGAGTGAGAGCCGCGAGGCTCTGCTGGCCCGCGACCGGGAGCTGGCCCGGTCACGCCGGCCCCCGCGGGCCATCCGCTTCGTCGGCCTCGACACCTCCGGCAGCGCGCTGTCCTACGCGCTCGAGGCCGGGTTCCTCGACGCCGTGGTGCACGCCGACCTGGAGCGGCACGAGCCCACACCGCGACAGCGCGCCGAGCTCTCGGGTACGGACCTGGTGATCTCTACGGGCTGCGTCGGCTACGTCACCGAGCGGACGCTCACGCGAGTCGTCCGGGCGCAGGGCGTCCACCGGCCCTGGATGGCGCACTTCGTGCTGCGGATGTTCCCGTTCGACCCCGTCGAGCGCGCGTTGGCGGGGCTGGGCTACCGGACCGTCCGCGTCGACGAGGTGTTCAGACAGCGGCGGTTCGCCTCCCCGCAGGAGCAGGCGCTCGTGCTCGACAGCATGTCGGCCGCGGGGGTGGATCCGCGGGGCCTGGAGGCGGAAGGCTGGCTGTACGCACAGCTCTACCTTTCCCGGCCGCACAACGACATCACAGGTCCGCGCACAGGTACCGACGATCCGAATCGAGAGCAGAGTTGAAGACCAGTCAGGACGCGTCAGACAACACGACCTTCGCCCAGGAGGACAGCCTCCCGCGCGTGCCGCTGCCTACGCCGGACGCGAGCTGCGAGAGGTTTCTCGCCTGGTGCACGCCGCTGCTGACCGCCGACGAGCGGTCGGCGACCGAGGCGGAGGTGGCCGCCTTCCTCCGGCCCGGTGGCCCGGGCCGGGTGCTGCATGCCGCGCTGGAGGAGTACGACGCCACGGAGGGCGTGCACAGCTGGCTCGACGACTTCTGGCCGTACCGGTACCTGGGCCGCCGGGACCGGATCGCCCTCAACGCCAACTTCTTCTTCCTGTTCAAGGACTCCGGCCAGGCGCAGGTGGAGCGGGCGGCCGGGCTCGTCGCCGGGGCCCTCAACTACAAGCGGCAGCTCGATCAGGGGCTGATCCCGCCGGTGGTGCAGCGCGGGGTGCCTCAGTCGATGGTGCAGAACAAGTTCCTGTTCTCCAGCACGCGTATCCCCGGCGCGCGGCAGGACACCGTCCGCGCCCCCCACACCGAGGAGTGGCCCGGCCCGTCCGAGGCGCGGCACGTCGTGGTGTTCTTCCGGGGCGGCATGTTCCGGCTGGACGTGCTGGGTCCGGACGGTGTCCCGCACAGCCTGGATGACATCGAGGCGGGGCTGCGCGCCGTGATGAAGGCCGACCCGGCCGGCGCGGACACCTCGGTGGGCCACCTCACCACCATGGCCCGCGCGGAGTGGGCGGCCGCCCGGGAGTCCCTTCTCGCCTGCCATCCCCGCAACGCCGAAGCCCTTGACGATGTCGAGACCGCGCTGTTCTGCGTCGCTCTGGAGGACTTCGCCCCCGCGGACGTCCAGGACGCCTGTGACCAGCTGCTGTACGGCGACCGCGGCAACCGCTGGTTCGACAAGGCCGTGTCGTTCGTGGTCTTCGCCGACGGACGGGCGGGCATCAACGTCGAGCACTGCGAGCTGGACGGGACCACGATCCTCACCTTCACCGACGCCCTGCTCGACACCCCGGCCGAGGAGCAGTCCCGGCAGTCCGGAGCCCGCTCCCAGGGGCTGCCGGCGATGGAACCGATCGTGTTCGCACTGGACGACGCGCTGCGGGACCTGGCGCGCTCCGCCGCCGAGGCGTTCACGGCGTACGGGGAGAACACCGCGACCAGCACGTTGTCGTTCGCGGACTTCGGCAGCGGCGCGGCCAAGGCGTTGGGGGTCTCGCCGGACGCGTTCGTCCAGGCCGCCTACCAGCTCGCCCACCAGCGCGCCAAGGGGCACCTGGGCGCCACGTACGAGTCGATCGCCACCCGGCAGTACCGGCACGGGCGGACCGAGGCGATGCGCGTGGTCACCCCCGAGATGGTGGCCTTCGTGGCGGCGATGGAGGATCCGGCGGCGGACGCGGACGCCCGGCGCTCCGCGTTCCGGGCGGCCACCCAGGCCCATGTGGCGCGCGCGAAGGCGTGCCAGGCCGGACAGGTGCCGGAGCAGCACCTGTGGGAGCTGGAGCTGATCCAGCGCCGGCGGGGGGCCGAGCTCGGGGTGACCGAGCAGCCCGCGCTGTACCGGACGCCGGGCTGGCTGACCATGCGGGACGACTACCTGAGCACGAGTTCCGCGCCGTCCGTCAACATCCAGTACTTCGGCTTCGGGTCGACCAGCAGCCAGTGCATCGGTGTGGCCTACGTGCTGCTTCCCGACCGGTTCAACCTCTACCTGAGCACGCCGTCGGCGGTCGCCGAGCAGATGCGGACCTTCGCCGACCGGCTCCGGGAGGCGCTGGACGAACTCCGGGAACTGCTGGCGACCGAGGGGCCCGAGCACTGAACGGACCCCGCCGCCGGACCGGAACTCCCCCGCAGGGAACCACGGTCCGGCGGCCCGGACGGCTCCGTCGGCTGAGCCTCCGGTCACGGCACCGCTGTCCGCAATGCTTCCCCGAGCCGCGCCGGTGCCTCGGCCAGTGACGGTCCGTACCAGGTCAGCATGCGGCCGTCGACCAGGGCGCAGGGAATCCCCGTGAAGGATTCCGGCCCGTCGTCGGCGGTGAAGCGGTACGGCTCGTCGGGCAGCACGACGAGATCGGGGGCCGCCGCGGTCAGCTCGGTGAGCGGGACGCGGGGATAGCGGTCCTCGTGGCGCGCGTAGACGTTGTCGACGCCCAGCCGGGCGAGCACGTCTCCGGCGAAGGTGTCCCGGCCCAGCACCATCCAGGGCCGGCGCCACACCGGCACGATCGCGGTCCTGCGGCGGGCGGGGGCGGCCGGCTCGGCCCAGGCGGCCTCCGCCGCGTCCAGCCAGCGCGGACGGGCGCGCGCGCCGCAGGCGGCGAGCACCCGGTCCAGCTCGCGAAAGGCACCGGGCACGTCCCGCACCTCGGTGACCAGCACCTCGATCCCCGCCTCCCGCAGGGCGGCCAGATCGGGCTCCCGGTTCTCCTCCTCGTTGGCGACGACGAGATCGGGCCCCAGCCGCAGGACGGCATCGACGTCGGGGTTCTTGGTTCCCCCGATCCGGACGACGTCCAGGTCCGCGGGGTGGCTGCACCAGTCGGTCGCGCCGACCAGGACGGCGGGCACGGACACGGCCACGGCCTCCGTCAGCGAGGGCACGAGGGACACCACCCGCACGGCCGTCCGCCTCTCCCTCGCCGTCCTGTCTCCCGCCATCCTCTCCCGAGCCGCCCTCGTCCGCCCGGGCCGACCCTGTCGTCCGCGTGTCCTCAGCGCTTGCCGAAGGTGTGCCGGTCCTCCACCGCGTCGATGTGGTCGGCGACCTCCACGACGACGACCCGGGTGTCCGGCACGGTGGCGCGCCAGCGGTGCCGCACACCGCCCGTGAGGTAGAGCGTGTCGCCCCGCCCCAGCCGATGGGCACGCCCCTCCGCCTCGACCTCGACACCGCCGTCGGCGACGTACATCAACTTGTCGTTCCGGTGCTGGAGTTCGCGGGCTTCCTCGTGGTCGCCGGTGAACTCGGTGGCGTGCAGCTGGTGGTGACCGCGCACCAGGGGGCGTGCGTGGGCTCCGGGAGTGAACTCGGCCCCGGCGTCGGCGCGCACGACGTCGACACTGCACGCCGGGTCGGCGGCGGCGAGCAGGTCGACGGCCGTGGTGCCGAGGGCGTCGGCGACCCGCTCCAGGGAACTTCGGCTGGGCCGGGCCCGCTCGTTCTCCACCTGGCTGAGAAAGGGCACCGACAGGCCGCTGCGTTCGGCCACGACGGCGAGGGTGAGCCGCAGTGCCCGGCGCCGTCGCCGTACGGCCGCACCCACCCGAAGGGGCTGTTCTTTGTGGTCGCCCATCGCTCCGGCTCCCTCCCTCGCGTCGTCGGTCCGCGAACCGTGCGGATTTCCGGCCCGCCGCTTCTGTTGAGTTGTTTGCACCCTACGCATGTTCGGCAAACCGTTTCATGGACCCGTCACATCGCTGTCACTTCGAGGGAGTGTGAGGGTTACACTTCGCGCCACCGCGCGAGCCGTCGCGCGCCTGGCGCCGCCGCCCCTTCGCACGGGGTGAAAGGGCCGATCACGGGGCGGGACACCCCGCCCGGACCCTTCGACGGCACGATCGGACCCTGAAGTGCCGCGCCCCGGCGTGCAGTTGCCCGTCGGGGCGCCGACCGGGGGCGCGTGGTGGCGGTCGGGGCCGGCCGGGCCCGCGCGCACGGAGCTGATGTGCGGCGAGCCCTCGGAACGGCGCCGGGGAACGGCCGGTTCGACGGACGCGCGGCCGGTGTCGTGGCCCGGATCGCGTCGGCGGGGTGCGGTCGCGGACCGCGGCACGGTTGTCCGGATCCTTCTCGTACGCCAGTACGCGACCGTCGGCCGCTCCGCCCGCGCGTGCGGACCGGCGGCCGCCCCGGGGGGGAGTCCGCGGGCCCGGGGAACGCGACGAGGGGTGGGGGGGGGGGGGGGGGGGGGGGGGGGGGGGGGGGGGGGGGGGGGCGCGGCGGGGGGCGGGGGGGGGGCCCCCGCCGGGGGCGGGGGGCAGCGCCGGCGGCCCCGGCCCGGCGCGCGCCCC